>NZ_JACVZO010000008.1:0-114288 GCF_017151845.1 Staphylococcus sp. EG-SA-17 | reverse complement strand
CTTAAAGTATAGATATGGAAATAGAAAGTTTTGGTGTAAAGGATTTTATGTGGATACAGTAGGTAGAAATAAAAAAGTGATTGAAAATTATATTCGTAATCAATTACAAGAGGATATCGTTGCAGACCAAATCTCAATGGAAGAATATTTAGATCCTTTCACTGGAGAGAAAAATAAAAAAAGAAAGAAAAAAGAGTAACCCTTTAGGGTTGCTGGAATAGTAGTGCAGTTGGCTGACTTGTCAGTGCCCTTTTAGGGCTGGCCAGTAAGGAAGGCTTATAGCCGCAGAACAAACCACCCGTTCACACGGGTGGTTTTGATTTAGCAAGCATTGATAGAGGCAATACTTTTGCGTAAAATAATAATTGAATAAAGTATTATGACTCGTGAAAATTTAGTGACATGAATCGAAATGCCGAGACGTCATTGAGTATAAAGGAAAGTAGTTCTGCATTAATCACGAAGTAGAGCATGACAACGAGGAATAACTATAGGGAGATGGTTTTGGAATGACGAATGTCTTGTATCAACATGGTACATTAGGTACGTTAATGGCTGGCTTACTAGAAGGAACAGCTACAATTAATGAATTGTTAGAACATGGGAATTTAGGGATTGCAACGTTAACAGGGTCTGATGGCGAAGTAATATTTTTAGACGGGAAGGCATATCATGCTAACGAGCATAAAGAATTTATAGAATTAAAAGGCGATGAGAAAGTACCCTATGCATCGATTACTAATTTTAAAGCGAGTAAGACATTTCCATTGCAACAATTATCACAAGATGATGTATTCGCACAAATTAAAAATGAAATGTTAAGTGAGAATTTATTTTCGGCTGTTAAAATTTATGGCACATTTAAACATATGCATGTACGAATGATGCCTGCTCAGCAACCGCCATATACACGTTTGATTGATTCAGCACGCAGACAACCTGAGGAAAAAAGACAAGATATTCGTGGTGCCATTGTTGGATTTTTTACACCAGAATTATTTCATGGCGTAGGGTCTGCTGGTTTTCATATACATTTTGCGGATGATGAAAGAGCTTATGGTGGACATGTTCTTGACTTTGAAGTGGATGACGTTGTCGTTGAGATACAAAACTTTGAAACATTCCAACAACATTTCCCGGTAAATAACGAGACGTTTGTTAAAGCGAAAATAGACTATAAAGATGTGGCAGAAGAAATTAGAGAAGCTGAATAGTCTAATATAATTAAAAGACCTTAGCGATATTAGGAACAGGTGGTTCTAAATGCATCGTTAAGGTCTTTTTATATTATATATGTGGTTACATATTTTGTTGATACGCGCGTAAAAAGCTATAAATAGTATCAAGATATGGGGTGTCAAGATTGTGTTCACGTGCACGTCGATAAATAAAGCCTTGAATCGCTTCGACTTCAAGAGGTTGCTGATGCACAATGTCGTAATACATGCTCGTTCCCATTTCGTCGGGATAACCTTGATATATAGTCATAATAGTATCGACAGTTTGTTCTGAAAAGTTTAACCCCTCTGCCTGTGCAACACGACAACCATCTAGTAATAGCTGTCTACACAGTGTACGTATTTCAGGATTATGCATGATTGCAACTGTCTGTCTACCGAGTGCTGTGATAGAATTAATGCCCAAGTTAACTAACAATTTATACCAAATAGCTTGCTGAATATTTGCTTCTAATACAATGTCGATTTGACTGTCTTGGACCAAATCTCTAAATTGTCGTGTTAATGCATTATCTTTTATACGTAATTGATAATCTCTGAAGTGCGTAACAACATCGCCTTTCTTTTGACCACTTATATAGACAACTGCTTGGCATATGTTTTTAAATGGAATATGTTCGAGTTGACCATAACCATTTTGGGCTAAAATGATGAGCGTGTCCTCATGTGCAAGATGAGTTAAATGAGGAATAACTGCATCAAGTTGATGTGTTTTGACTGCAATAATAATAACATCAAATGTGTTTGTGACATCTTCATAACCTTTCACAACAATATCTTGTGCAGGTGCATGTGGTACAGTATAATATGTTATTGTTTTGGCGTGTCTCCCGATAAGCGTTGTATGAGGCAATGATTGTTGTAATTCATAGGCAATAGTTGTACCGACAGCGCCTGGGCCGATAATCGCAACTGATAACATCTTCTTCTTTCCTTTCTATAAAAGATTCATTATACTATTTCTAATAATACTGCAAAAAGAGGTTGAATAACATTGAAAACAGTAAGTCAATTAATAGATATGAAACAAAAGCAAACTAAAATTTCTATGGTAACAGCTTATGATTTTCCAAGTGCTAAACAAGTGGAAGCAGCGGGTATTGATATGATTCTTGTTGGGGATTCACTTGGTATGACTGTATTAGGTTATGAAAGTACCGTACAAGTGACGTTAGCAGATATGATTCATCACGGTCGTGCAGTAAGAAGAGGCGCACCAAATACATTTGTAGTTGTTGATATGCCGATTGGTGCAGTAGGCATCTCTATGACACAAGACTTAAATCATGCTCTAAAGCTTTATCAGGAGACGAATGCAAATGCAATTAAAGCAGAAGGAGCGCATATTACACCATTTATTGAAAAAGCAACGGCAATTGGTATTCCTGTTGTTGCACATTTAGGATTAACACCTCAAAGTGTTGGCGTTATGGGGTATAAATTACAAGGTGCAACGAAAGAAGCAGCGGAGCAACTTATTTTAGATGCGAAAAATGTAGAACAAGCTGGTGCAGTTGCGTTAGTACTTGAAGCAATTCCAAATGATTTAGCAGAAGAAATTAGCAAGCACTTAACAATTCCAGTCATTGGTATTGGTGCAGGAAAAGGTACAGATGGTCAAGTATTGGTTTATCACGATATGTTAAATTATGGTGTTGAACATAAAGCGAAATTTGTGAAGCAATTTGCTGATTTTAGTGTTGGTGTGGATGGTTTAAAACAATACGATCAAGAAGTTAAATCTGGTGCATTTCCATCAGAAGAATATACGTATAAAAAGAAAATTATGAATGAGGTTAATAACAATGACTAAGCTGATTACTACGGTAAAAGAGATGCAACACATTGTTAAAGCAGCCAAACGCTCAGGAACAACGATTGGTTTTATCCCAACAATGGGTGCCTTACATGATGGACATTTAACGATGGTACGCGAATCAGTTAGTACAAATGATATTACAGTTGTGAGTGTATTTGTTAATCCATTACAATTTGGTCCAAACGAAGATTTCGATGCTTATCCGAGACAAATTGATAAAGATTTAGAATTAGTATCAGAAGTAGGGGCGGACATTGTTTTTCATCCTGCAGTAGAAGATATGTATCCAGGTGAATTAGGTATTGATGTCAAAGTAGGTCCATTAGCTGATGTGTTAGAAGGAGCGAAGCGTCCAGGGCATTTTGATGGGGTGGTAACAGTAGTTAATAAGCTATTTAATATTGTTATGCCGGATTATGCTTATTTTGGTAAAAAAGATGCCCAGCAATTGGCTATTGTCGAGCAAATGGTAAAAGACTTCAATCATGCCGTTGAAATTATTGGTATTGATATCGTTCGAGAAGCAGATGGTTTGGCGAAAAGTTCAAGAAATGTTTATTTAACGGAGCAAGAACGACAAGAAGCGGTACATTTAAGTAAAAGTTTGATATTAGCACAAGCGTTGTATCAAGACGGTGAACGTCAAAGTAAAGTAATTATAGACAGGGTTACTGAATATCTTGAATCACATATAAGTGGACGCATTGAAGAAGTTGCTGTTTATAGTTATCCTCAATTAGTAGAACAACACGAAATAACTGGACGCATATTTATCTCGTTAGCTGTCAAATTTTCAAAAGCGCGTTTAATAGATAATATAATAATTGGAGCTGAATAAAGTGATAAGAACAATGATGAATGCTAAAATTCATAGAGCAAGAGTGACTGAGTCAAATTTAAATTATGTAGGTAGTATTACGATTGATTCAGATATTTTGGAAGCGGTAGACATCTTGCCAAATGAAAAAGTAGCCATCGTGAATAATAATAATGGTGCACGTTTTGAAACATACGTAATAGCTGGTGAAAGAGGTAGTGGTAAAATTTGTTTGAACGGTGCAGCATCAAGACTTGTTGAAGTAGGCGATGTAGTCATAATCATGACTTATGCACAGTTGAATGAAGAAGAAATTAAAAACCATGCACCTAAAGTAGCAGTAATGAATGAAGACAATGTCATTATTGAAATGATTCATGAAAAAGAAAATACGATAGTGTTATAAAATAGTATAAGTTAGAAACCTCTAGTAGATAACAATGTAGTTATCCATTAGGGGTTTTTATTTTTATGCCAATTGGGTTAGCGTAATAGAAGTAAAGGTATTATCGTTGCAATTTTATCAGTGTTAAATGATGGACATATTTATAAAGAAATAGTTTTGCGAATTGATTATCTAAAACAGTATTCAGAATTTATTTGGTAGAAAATAGAATTCTTAACTTAACGAGATAAGTTAATGACATGTTGTTTAGTTTCGTGAAGTAAAAATATTGAATTGATAGCAATTATATAATAATATTATATGAAATAGATAAAAATAATATAGATTAAAGGAGGAATGCCTATGACAAAAATTTTTAAAATATCATTTTTGATTTTGTTAGTAGTAATTGTTTCTAGTTATTATGGTGAAAGTTTTGTCTTAGCTGATAATAATCCTATCGTCAATTCAGAAAATGGTAGTGATAATAATTTTGAATCAGGAACAATTGAACGTAATCAAAATGAGCTTTATGAAGTAGGTGATTATAGTACGCCCTTAACTGAGCGAGTTTTCGGTAAAGATCAAAGAACGGTTGTTAATAATATTTTACAAAGACCTTATAAGCAGACTGTATTATTAAATATGACGTTTTCAAATAACCGTGTATATAAAGGCACCGGTACTATGATTGGTAAGGACATTGTATTGACAGCGGCTCATAATGTCTATTCTAAAGACGATAAGGGTTGGGCTAAAAAGATTGATGTCTATGCTGGAGTAAATGGGCAAACATATACAATAGGAAAGGCCTTTTCGCATAAGTTTTTTGTATCTAAATCTTGGATTAATAATGCTCCTACAAAAGAAGATATAGCAATTATTAAGTTAAATAGTAATTTAGGAAATAAAACAGGTTACTTAACTTTGAACACACGCATTAGCAAAGGTGAAAATATTGAAATTTCTGGATTTCCAGGAGACAAGTCAGACAACAGACAATATAAAGGTAAAGGGAAATTAGAAAGTTTTGATGAGAATGAAATGTATTATACGGTAGACACATTTTCAGGACAAAGTGGTAGTGCGATAAGAGATTCAAAAAACAATATCATCGGAGTACATGCATACGGCAGATATAATCATAATTCAGGCGTGAGAATAAATGATTTAAAATTAGATTACATAAATTATTGGATAGGTAAGTACAGAAGTCATCCATATAATAAGAAAGTGAAAGTAATTAAAAGTAAGTATATATATTGGAAAAACATTGAAATTACAAAAAAGGGTGATAATAAATTAATTAAAAAAGATAAAGCGTACACAGCTAAACTCTATTACAATATTCCAAATGGGTATAAATATTACTCTTTATACGACGAAAAAAATAGATGGATGGGTTACTTTAATAGCAATGATATTAAGGTAGTAAAATAGGAAAGGATGAATAAGATGAAAAAAGTTATAAGTTTATTTGTTGCAATTTTATCAGTGTTGATTTTTACGGATAATGCGAACGCCGAAAATAACAAGCCTGAAGGTGTGAATGAAAACAGCAATTTAATACCAGTTAGACAACCGGATGCAAATTATCCAGGGCCAGTTAGTGACATAGCACGTGTGAAAAAACTTGATAATTTAATAGATGGCACGAAAGATCCAGATGTTATCAAGCAGTTGAAAGATGATAATGAGGTGCCGAATAATGCGGTAAAGGCAAAAGATTCTAAAATAGTATCCGACTGCAGACATTTACTAAAACATCCAGATAATTTAATGGATGGCACGAAAGATCCAAATGTTATTAATCAGTTGAAAAACGCAAATGGAACATCGAATAATAGTGCTGTAAATCCAAGTATTAAAGCAAATGATATTCACACAAAAAGTAATAAACAAATGGCTAAACAACAAAGTATTCATTTGGATAGCAAGAGCAAGTCAGTACATAAGCAACAATTGAAAGAATTACCAAAAACAGGAGTAAATAACGAAAGTAATACAGCAATTATGGTTTTATTTATTGGTTTAATATTGCTTGTAGTAAGTTTAGTGACAAGATTTATAAAATTAAATAGCCATCAATAATAAAAAGGGCCACACCTTGGTTTAAGATTCCAAGCGTGTGGCCTGCTCTTGTTATACAGTTCTATCACTATGTCACTTTTAATCAAAAGCGACCGTAATTGCTGCATATCAATTAACGATAGGAATGATTAATTGTGAATCATATTTACCACCAGTATAAATCATGTGCATGCCTTTATTTACGGTTTCTTCATGTTCATAACGCGTTTTCATGCCAGGGGTACTATTACCAATTACAATTTCACTACCTTTTACAACAACTTCCAATGTTTCGCCTTGTTTAAATAGCGTGCCTGAAGGTAACAATTCGATTTCAACAGGTACAATCTCATCTTGTGACAACTTTAATTCTGTTTCATGTTTATGCCAAGGTTGCGCAATTGTGGATTTTTCTTGATCTAATTCACGATGTGATACGCGTAACCAACCGGTAGCTACTTGATCATTTTCAATATGATTAAAATCAGGGAAGTTAACTTCATTACCACGACGATCTAACTTTTTAATACCTGCAAATAAATCCATATCGTCTGAGTCTTTAGTGCTTACCCATAGTTTTAAGTTCATGTTTCCAACTAACTCAGTATCTTTGTCAAACGTATATTTAAAACTTACATCTTGTCGTTTATCTTCAGAGTCATATTGTGCGACATGCGCGCTACTAATCTTTGCATGATTCAATGTGTGATTTTCAGCATTCAAATACAATGGTGTATATTCTGTGTTAGGTAAAGGGAACGCTGACGCTGATTTGAATTCGCCTTTATAAAATTGATCTCTAACTTCATAAATGACATGAGGCGTATCTTTCCAATCGTTATTTTCTTCTTTAAGGTAAAAATCAAAGAATGATTTTTGGCGTTCGAGATTTTCTCTAGCGTAGTAACTTTCCCACTCTTTACGTCCATGCACATATAGCCATTTTTCTTCAGATGCAGCTTGTTTAAATCCTTCAAAAGAGCCACGGTTGTGCAAACCTTGTGTAGACCAACTAGCACATGTTAGTAGAGGTGTTTTAATTTGTGATAATGGCACTTGACGCTGTTTCCAAAAATCATCGAACAAAGGGTGTTCTTGTTGTGCTTGAATCATGTCTTCGATATTTGGATTATCTGTCCATCTCGCAAAAATACCTTGTATCCAGAAACGATAAAAGCCAGTATCCGGTATACCTCCGTGAAAGGCTACTTCTCTATACATATCATTTAATCCTTCCCAAGGAATCATTGCTTTTAAATGTGGTGGATTTAATGATGCGACCCACCATTGAGTCACCGCAAGATAAGAAACACCATTTGTTCCGATATTTCCATTACTCCATGGCTGTTTTGCTGCCCATTCAATCACTTCGTAATAATCTTCCGCTTCTCTTTTTGACCATGGAGATAAGACGCCTTTTGATTTGTCACTACCGCGTAATGCAACTTTAACTACAACATAATCATTTGGCACCCAAAATCCTGGGTCTGGTGATTCTTCAGGTGTAAAACTAGATGTCGGAATGGCGCCTAATGTTGGCCAAAGGGCACCCATATTTGTGATTTTAGGCTTATTATCTTTACCGTAAGTATCTGCAGACATAACTACAGGGAATTTGCCATCTTTATTTGGTCTGAAAATATTAATATATAATTTTTCGCCATCGCGCATTTCCACAGTGACATCTTTTTCCATAATCATTTCTTGATTTCCATATTGAACACTGTCGACAACGATGTGGTTAATACCGGCTTTCACTTCATTGACATGAGTTACAGTTAATTTTGGATTTCCTAGTAAATGTTGGTTCATTGTTATCACCTTTTTCTGTTTGTTTGTATCACCTATATTAAACAGGTAAACATTGTGTGCCAATCATCAATGTTGGAGATTTGTGGGATAATGAACATAACGTTTATAATTGTTAATAATCATTGGGGAGGACTTGATACAAATGACTATAGATCGACGTATTAGAAAATCACAAGTTGCAATGAGAAATGCATTTATTGAACTTTTACATCAACACCAATTAGAAGAGATTACTGTGCAACAAATTGCAGATTTAGCTGATGTTAACCGTAGTACATTTTATACGCATTATTATGATAAATATGATTTGCTAGAAAAATTAGAGAATCAGCAGTTGGAGGAAATAAGAGACTTCATTCATGATGAGAAGTTAAATGGAGCAGTTAAGTTATCCACGGATAATATACATCAAATTATGACCGTTTTAATAGAAATGATAGAAAAAGACATCGCATTTTATCAATTGATGTTTCGTATGGGTAAAGATTCAAATATCCACGAAAAACTTTATGATTTAATTATGTGTCATTTACAACGTTATAAAAATGAAAATGATCAAATTAATGGTATACCATTTTCCTATTTCATGAGTTATGTTTCAGGTGCGGGATTGTCTTTGATAAGACATTGGGTAGAAGATCCAAACCGTATAGACAAAGTTGACTTAATAAGGCATTTTAATACGATTGTCAATCAAGGGCCAGCAACGATAATTAAAAATATACAATAAAATAAGGCAAGCCATGAATCGAGAGTGGCTTGCCTTGCTAAATAACCTAAGCTTATTAAATGATATCTTTATCAATAACATTATTGTTGGATTGCAGTATAGTCTTGACCATGTAACATCCAACGAACACCGTATTTATCGGTAAAGATGCCCATTTTGCCACCCCAGAATTGGTCAGCTAACGGTAATTCTATTTCAATTGAAGAATGATCTTTAATTTGCTCATAGAATGCTTCAACTTTATCAGCATCTTCCTTATTGTTAACATCATAATCAATTAATAATGATATGCCATTATTAATTTTGTCAGCGCGACCAAAAGAATCAGAACATAACACTTTTACGCCAAGCACTTCAAACTCAGCATGCATAGTTGCTTCTTGCGCTTCTTCCTTAGTCATACCAAAATGTGACGCTTGTTCTTCGCCAACTTCTAAACGTTTAACGTCAGTTGCACCAAATACTTCTTCGTAATATGCAAGGGCTTCTTTTGAATTTTTAAAAGCGATATAAGGGAATAATGCTGTCATGTAAAACACCTCAATGTATTATTTTTATTACTAACACCATGTTACATTAAAAAATGGCAAAAGTATAACTTTTATGATGAATTGAAGTCAATCTTTTGTAAAATACACGATAAATTATAAGATGAAATTGATTTAAATGAAGTAAACATATATATGACATACAAAAAATGAAAATGACACAGAGACGTATGTGTTGTTTAGTGTTTTAAAATTCAAGTTTAAAAAATGCTTTTAGATACATAAGGGACTTTCGAAATATAAATGCATTAAAATGAATTTCTAACTTTTTTGACTGACATTTAATATGAATCATATATAATAGAAGTTAATGATTAAATGTGGGAGGTTAAATCATGATTAATGCTGAACCTATTATCAGTAAAATGAAAAATCAAAAAATTAATTATGACAAGGTGTTGAAGAAATTAATCGGGCAGTGGGAAAGAGAAGCAATCAGACCTAAAATCTTATTGCATAGTTGTTGTGCACCTTGTAGTACATATACATTAGAGTTTTTAACACAATATGCAGACATTGCAATTTATTTCGCGAATTCAAATATTCATCCGAAAAATGAATATTTACGACGTGCTAAAGTGCAAGAACAATTTGTAGAAGATTTTAATCGCAAGACTGGTGCGAATGTGAAGTATATTGAAGCACCTTATGAACCGCATAAGTTTGTGAAAATGGTGAAGGATAAAGAATTAGCTGATGAAAAAGAAGGCGGCTTACGTTGTACCGCTTGTTTTGAAATGCGTTTGGATATTGTAGCGAAAGCAGCTGTAGAACATGGCTATGATTATTTTGGCAGTGCAATTGCATTATCACCTAAAAAGAACGCACAATTAATCAATGAACTTGGTATGGATGTCCAAAAAATATACGATGTGAACTATTTGCCAAGTGATTTTAAGAAAAGTAAAGGTTATGAGCGTTCCATAGAAATGTGTAATGACTATAATATCTTTAGGCAGTGTTATTGTGGATGTGTCTTTGCAGCGATGCAACAAGGTATTGATTTTAAAACAGTTAATAAAGAAGCGAAAGCATTTTTAGAACAATATCCAGATTAATCATTGGAAATGAGATAAAAGGCAGGCGCATATACAAGCCATGCCCTATTAAAAATTATCAAATAGAAACCCGAGACTTTAGTGAAATGAATCATACTAAAATCTCGGGTTATTTATATCATCGTAAATATTGTAGCTATAATAAATAACTGGATCCTGAGACATAAAACAATGTCTCACTCTAATTACATCATTTTATGAACAAATCTTATAATTGCTAAAATGACAATGACAAGTGTTGAAATAAGTGAAAACACTTTAAACTTTTTGTAGTCATTTTTCGTTTCATTTTCTCCTGTTTTCATCATTTCACGTAGCTCTTGCTCAATTTCTAAATCAAGATCTGTTTTACGATAACCATTCAAACCTTGACGTTCATCTTCTTCAGGTTGATTTTGTTGCTGTGTGTCTTTGTTGTCAGAAGTCGCTACTGTTTTTTTATTATCTGTTTCTTTAGTCATAACAAACGCCTCCGTTATAAAACGCTATATTTAATGATATGTGATATTTAAGCCATTATTTTGAAAAATGGTGATAAATATATCTTCTTGAGTTATATCATAATTTTAATAAGACGATTCAGCAAGTTTTAAAGTATTATTTGACTACGTTGGATTAGGCATCTAGTCCTATAATATCACTGACATTGTCAAAATGATGATCTTTTAAGTAACGTGCGATGCCTTTGTTCATTTTCTTAGTTAAACCTGGGCCTTCAATAACAAGTGATGAATAAATTTGAATAAGTGACGCACCGTGACGCATCATTTTGATTGCATCTTCAGTACTGAATACGCCGCCTGTACCTATAATTAAAAATTCACCATTTGTTTGCTGATAAGCATACTTAATCAATTTTAAATTACGTTCAAATAATGAACGACCACTCAAACCGCCTTCTTCGACTTTATTAGCAGAAGTTAAACCATCTCGTTGTCGCGTTGTGTTTGCTAAGATGATACCGTCAAATGTCTCAGTAATCGCTGGTAATAGTGCTTTTAAGCCATCGAAATCCATATCAGACGTTAGTTTTAAATAAATTGGCACTGTTACATCATGTTGTTTTTTAAATGCTGTTAAAGCTTGGCATAACATTGAAAATTCATCTTTATCATGGAAGTTTTGAAGATTTTCAGTATTTGGAGAACTGATATTGACTGTGAAAAATGAAACGTCGTGTTTAAACGTATCAATGACTTTTATATAATCTTGATAACGCGCTTCATAAGGTGTCATTTTATTCACACCAACATTGATACCAACAGGTACTTGATAAGCATTTTTACGCAAATGACTGAGTGCTTTGTTCATACCAATATTATTGAAGCCCATACGATTTATCAAGGCATCATCTTCTAATAATCTGAACATGCGTGGTTGAGGGTTACCCGGTTGAGGTTTAGGTGTGATACCACCTAATTCTAAAGCACCGAATCCAAGGTGTTCCAATGCTTTTGGTACTTCGCAAGATTTGTCGAAACCAGCTGCTAAGCCAATTGGATTGTCGTACGTATTACCTTGTATCGTTTGTGATAACGTTGGATTCTTATAAGTAAATAGTTTATCGACGACTGGGAATAAAACCGGAAATTTTTGTAACGTTTTTAATGCATCGATAGTTAGTCCGTGTGCTTTTTCGGGTTCGATTTTGAATAAGAAAGGTTTAATTAATTTGTACATGAGTATGCTCCTATTTCATTATATTTGAGGCTTACTATCCTCAACTTAATATATGTGAAATATATTCTTTTAATAGACTAGCATTTCCCTACATAATTTCCTAGTTAAAACTAAAAAGTTTTGAAAATTGACGCAAGTACCACAAATAAAATTGAGATTAAATCATCTTAATTAGGCAATATAATAGTATAAAGTAAGCGTAATGGAAGGTGTTTGTATGAATGAACAATGGTTAGAGCATTTACCTTTAAAAGATATTAAAGAGATTTCACCAGTGAGTGGTGGCGATGTAAACGAAGCATATCGAGTCGAAACGGATACGGATACATTTTTCTTACTTGTCCAACGTGGACGTAAAGAATCATTTTATGCTGCAGAAATTGCAGGTTTAAATGAATTTGAACGTGCAGGTATCACGGCACCTAGAGTAATTGCAAGTGGCGAGGTTAACGGTGATGCGTATTTAGTGATGACGTATTTAGAAGAAGGGGCTTCAGGGAGTCAACGCCAATTAGGGCAACTCGTAGCTCAATTACACAGTCAGCAACAAGAAGAAGGCAAATTTGGCTTCTCATTACCTTATGAAGGTGGCGATATTTCTTTTGATAATCATTGGCAAGACGATTGGTGTACCATTTTTGTCGACAAGCGCATGGATCATTTGAAAGATGAGTTGCTAAATAGAGGGCTATGGGATGCCAACGATATCAAAGTATATGACAAAGTGCGACGTCAAATTGTGGCGGAATTAGAAAAGCATCAAAGTAAACCGTCTTTATTACATGGTGACCTATGGGGTGGCAATTATATGTTCTTACAAGATGGTCGTCCGGCGTTATTTGATCCAGCACCATTATATGGTGACAGAGAATTTGATATCGGTATTACAACGGTATTTGGTGGTTTTACGAGCGAATTTTATGATGCGTATAATAAACATTATCCACTTGCAAAAGGTGCATCCTATAGACTTGAATTTTATCGTTTATATTTATTGATGGTGCATTTATTGAAATTTGGGGAGATGTACCGTGATAGTGTTGCGCACTCTATGGATAAGATTTTACAAGATACAACAGGTTAGTTATTACGTTAGATTAAGATAATAATATGCACAGATATTTTTACAATGAGAAGGCCTTCAGCTGCCTCAATAAAAATATTTGTGCTTTTTTATTGTTGGAAAATAAAATTTTAATCTCTATTGTTAATTTCTATAATGCAAAACAAGATTGAGTTGCAATAAAAGTGATTTTCTAACTTTTTGTTTAATAAAATTCTAGGAATGATACATATTTATTGATACAATAATTTTGAATATAATCACAAAACAATATTTAAGTATTATTGAATGTTTGAATATCATATATTGATACAGTTTCTAATAATTTTAAAATAATTTAAATGGGAAGAGGTGTAAATGATGAGTACAGTTCAAAGTGATATTTTTAAGACCAATAGTGCATCATCATCTATTAAAAGCGCTGTTGAAACATGTAATAATGTGTCGAAACCGGATAAAGATGAAAGTACAACAGTAAGTGGAAATAATAATGCTCATAGTGTGATAGATGATTTGATGAGTAAGAATCAATCTGTTGCTGAAGCAATACGAACTGCGAGCGATAATATACAAAAAGTTGGTGAGGCTTTTGACCAAACTGACGTAATGATTGGTAATGAAATTGGTAAAAATTAAAACGTGGTGAAATGATGTCGAATAAACTGGATGAAATCAATAAAATAATCACAGCGAAACATGAGCAAATGGATGACTTATATGATGAAAAGCGAGAGGTTAAAGCATTGATAGATGAAAGTGATGCGCTTAATCATTCGATAGATCAATTATATCAACATTTAGGTGAGCGTTATTATAGTAGCAATATGGCTAGTCGTATGGAACAGTTCCGCGATGAATTTCATTTTGCGAAACGACGTTCAACGGTAGCGTTACACGAGCAGCAACAGCAAATTCAACATGGCATTCGTAAAGCGGAAGAAGAGATGATTGACTTGGAAATGCGAAGGAATGTTGAAATTGAGACGGTGACAAAGGAGGAAAATAAATGGAAACAATAGGAAGCATTATTTATTTAAAAGAAGGTTCGCAAAAGTTAATGATTATTAATAGAGGACCAATTGTAGAAATTGAAAATCAAAAGTATATGTTTGACTATTCTGGATGTAAATATCCGATTGGTGTTGTGGAAGATGAAATTTATTATTTTAACGAGGAAAATATAGATTCAGTTATTTTTAAAGGTTATTCTGATCAAGATGAGGTTAGATTTCAAGAGTTGTTTGATAATATGAAACAAAATTTGGATAGTGAAATACAACGTGGAAAAGTTACACAACAATAAAGAAATACTTTTTCTTTATTGGGGTGGGACGACGAAATAAATTTTGTAAAAATATGATTTCTGTCTCACCGCCAAAATGTTATATCCAAGTACTGAGGTTGGATGATACCATTAAATGTCATTCATAATCATTTGAACTAACCGTAGCATCTTTAAATTTAATAAAAAAGACACATACCAACTTCCGAAATGTAGATGAATTCTCTACAATAACGGAAGTTTTTCTTTTAATATTGAAATTTCTCAAGGATAGGTCTATACTTTATAAATCGTAATTATTACGATTTATAGTCAGGAACAATAACTTGAAATAGATCATTGAGGGAGTGTTAATATGCAACATCATAAAGTGGCTATTATCGGTGCCGGTGCTGCAGGTATAGGTATGGCCATTACCTTAAAAGATTTCGGTATAACAGATGTCATTATTTTAGAAAAAGGAACAGTAGGCCATTCATTTAAACATTGGCCGAAATCGACCCGTACGATTACGCCATCATTTACGTCTAATGGATTTGGCATGCCTGATATGAATGCAATTTCTATGGATACTTCACCAGCATTTACATTTAATGAAGAACATATTTCCGGAGAAACATATGCTGAATATTTACAAGTGGTTGCCAACCATTACGAGCTGAATATCTTTGAAAATACAGTTGTTACAAATATATCTGTAGATGATGCATATTATACGATTGCAACGACAACAGAGACATATCACGCGGATTATATCTTTGTCGCAACAGGTGATTATAATTTCCCTAAAAAGCCATTTAAATATGGTATTCATTATAGTGAAATTGAAGACTTTGATAACTTTAATAAGGGGCAATATGTGGTTATCGGAGGTAATGAAAGTGGCTTTGATGCTGCATATCAACTTGCAAAAAATGGCTCTGACATCGCACTTTATACTAGCACAACCGGTTTAAATGATCCGGATGCTGATCCTAGTGTTAGATTGTCACCTTATACACGTCAGCGACTAGGTAATGTCATTAAACAAGGTGCTCGTATTGAAATGAATGTACATTATACAGTTAAAGATATTGATTTTAACAACGGACAGTATCATATCAGTTTTGATAGCGGACAAAGTGTGCTTACGCCTCATGAACCAATACTAGCAACTGGCTTTGATGCAACAAAAAATCCAATCGTTCAACAATTATTTGCGACAACAAATCAAGATATTAAATTAACAACACATGATGAATCGACACGTTATCCGAATATTTTTATGATTGGTGCAACAGTTGAAAATGATAATGCCAAATTATGCTATATCTATAAATTTAGAGCGCGATTTGCAGTACTTGCACATCTTTTAACACAGCGGGAAGGCTTACCAGCTAAACAAGATGTCATTGAAAGTTACCAAAAAAATCAAATGTATTTAGATGATTATTCATGTTGTGAAGTGTCATGCACATGTTAGAAGTGAAATATGATATGAGAACTGGGCATTATACGCCCATACCTAATGAACCTCATTATTTGGTTATTAGTCATGCGGATAAACTTAACGCAACAGAAAAAGCGAAATTAAGATTATTAATCATAAAACAGAAATTAGATATTTCATTGGCAGAAAGTGTAGTTTCTTCGCCTATAGCGAGCGAACATGTGATAGAACAATTGACACTATTTCAACATGAGCGACGACATTTAAGACCTAAAATAAGTGCGACATTTTTAGCCTGGTTGTTGATATTTTTAATGTTTGCATTGCCAATTGGTATTGCTTATCAATTTTCAGATTGGTTTCAAAATCAGTATGTATCAGCATGGATAGAATATTTAACTCAAACAACATTGCTCAATCACGATATATTACAGCATATATTATTTGGTGATTATGGTGTGCTATCACTTGGAACATATTCGCTCGTATGGGCATTGCCGGTTGTAATATTGATTAGTTTATCAACTGCTATAATTGATCAAACAGGATTCAAATCATGGATGATATGGGCAATTGAACCGTCAATGTTACGGATAGGATTACAAGGCAATGATATCGTGCCACTATTAGAAGGATTTGGATGTAATGCAGCCGCCATTTCACAAGCAGCACACCAATGCCATACCTGCACGAAGACACAGTGTATGAGTTTAATAAGCTTTGGTAGTTCTTGTAGTTATCAAATAGGTGCGACATTATCTATTTTTAGTGTAGCTGGAAAGTCATGGCTATTTATGCCGTACTTAATATTAGTACTTTTAGGTGGCATCTTACATAATAGGATATGGTTGAAAAAGAATAATCAACAACTTAGCGTTCCGCTACCTTATGATAGACAATTACATATGCCAAATATACGTCAAATGTTGCTACAAATGTGGCAAAATATACAAATGTTTATCGTTCAAGCGCTACCTATTTTTATCACAATCTGTCTTATTGTTAGTATTTTATCACTAACGCCAATTTTGAATGTTTTATCACAAATATTTACACCTATATTATCGTTATTAGGCATCTCGTCAGAATTGTCACCAGGGATTTTATTTTCAATGATTCGAAAAGACGGCATGCTCTTGTTTAATTTGCATCAAGGCGCCTTATTACAAGGAATGACAGCAACACAGTTACTACTACTTGTGTTTTTTAGTTCAACATTTACAGCGTGCTCGGTCACAATGACGATGCTTTTGAAACATTTAGGTGGTCAGTCAGCACTAAAATTAATTGGAAAGCAAATGTTGACATCATTGTCTTTAGTTATTGGTGTAGGCATCATTGTTAAAATAGTAATGCTGATTATTTAAAAAAGAAATGAACTATAACTGAATATAGAGTCATGTCAGTCAATAGGAAAGATATCTTGGAATATGCTATTCATATGAAGTATAAGAGGAGAGTCGCAGATGAAAATAGTTATTATAGGTGGGTTTTTAGGTGGCGGTAAAACGACTGTCTTAAATCATTTGCTCGCTGAATCATTAAAGGAGTCGCTGAAACCGGCAGTTATCATGAATGAATTTGGTAAAATGAGTGTTGATGGTGCCTTAGTATCTGAAGACATACCTTTAAGTGAACTGACAGAGGGGTGTATCTGTTGTGCAATGAAAGCAGATGTATCAGAACAATTACATCAATTATATTTAAAAGAGCAACCAGACATTGTATTTATTGAATGTAGTGGGATTGCAGAACCGGTCTCTGTCTTAGATGCTTGTTTAACGCCTATTTTAGCTCCGTTTACAACCATTACACATATGATTGGTGTTGTAGATGCAAGCATGTATAAACATATAAAATCATTTCCAAAAGACATCCAAGGCTTATTTTATGAGCAATTAGCATATTGTTCTGTCTTATTTGTTAATAAAATAGATTCAGCAGATGTTGAAACAACGAGCAAACTATTGAAAGATTTAGAAGTTATTAACCCAGAGGCAGATATACAAGTCGGTATGCATGGCAGCGTCACTTTACCAATATCAGTTAGACAAATGACAGTTACTTCCGACAATAAACATGAATCATTACACAAAACAATAAATCATCAATTTGTGCAATCACCAGTCAAATGTACTAAAGCAGAGTTTATAAAACGTTTAGCATGCCTTCCGTCTCATATTTATAGGTTGAAAGGGTTTATGACATTTGAAGACACCGCACATACGTATCTCATTCAATTTACACAAGGACAATATGAATTAACACCTGTAGCATTTTCAAAAAAAGTGCCAGAATATTTGGTGCTTATCGGAAAGGGTATTTCAAAAGAAGACTATCAATGTTTGGAACAGTAGTGTTTTCAGTGGGAAAGAATGAACAGTATATAGATAATAAATGCCCCACTTGTTATATAAATTGTAGTGAGAGGGGCATTTATAAATTATTTTATTAGGTATATTTCTTTATTGTTAAATACAGATCTATTAATAGTATCCATAAGGTCAAAGATAATAATTGATATTATTTTTAAAGCTACAAATAAATATAAGATAAATTCAGGTACTATCTATTTAATCAATAAATTGTGTTGTCAGAGTTATCAATACGTATTAATACCTTGCCATTTGTATGATGATTAAATGTATAGTCAAGTGCTTTGTCAATTTCGTCTATTGTGAAAATATGGTCGTCGATGTCTGGTATGATATTGTTTTGTTCGATGATTTTATTTAAAATTTTTAATTGCTCACCATCCGAACGTACAAATATAAAACGATAATCTATCGACTTTTTTTGAGCTTTTTTATCGAATTTTTTACCTGCTAAACCAAATAGCAATTTTTTAAATGGTGAAAAATTATTTTTCACAGCAAATGCTTTGTTAGGCGCATTAATAAGACTGACAATAGTACCACCAGGTTTCATAACTGATAATTCTTTATCGAATTCATTTGGTCCAAGTGTGTCTATAACATAATCAATGTCAGATAAAACTTCACAGTAATTCTCAGTTTTGTAGTCTATATATTGATCGACACCCTTAGCTAAAAATTGATCTTTAAGTCTCGGACTTCCGGATACAATAACTTTAAGCCCTAATGATTTTGCTATAGGTACTGCCATTTGTCCAAAGCTGCCTGAACCACCAGGTATAAACAATGTTTTACCAGGTATAGCTTTTAATTCTTCAGTAATTGCTTGATAAGCAGTTAAACCTGTTAACGGCACTGCTGCACCTGTTTTAAGGTTTAAATTTTTAGGTAATTTTGCAATAGCATTAGATTCAATAGAAACATACTCTGCAAAAGCACCTATACGATCGATTGGTAATCGTGAATATATTTTATCGCCTAATTTATAATCTTCGACTTTACTTCCTACTTTAACAATTGTTCCTGTGAGTTCATTACCAATAGTTTGAGGCATTTTATAGTTTTGAATTAATTTGACACTTCCATTAATAGTTAAATTTTCTAATGGATTAATTGCTGCATAAGCTACTTTTACAAGTACCTCAGTAGATTTGATCTCTGGAATAGTAATATCTCTAATTTGTACATCTCTATTTTTATTGTATTTCTTTATTTGAATGGCTTTCATAGTATATATGGCTCCTCAGTGATTAAAATGCATTACAATATTTTCATTAGACCCCACAAATATTTCACTCTATAAGTATATTATCAATTTATAAATGTAACTTTTCAGCATGGTGCAGTTGTATAAAGCTATAAAATCAATTAACTCCACATATTTAATAATACATCAGCAAAGCCTTCAGGTTTTTGAATATAACCTAAGTGACCACCTGGAATATCTACAATAGGTATGCCAGTTTCGTTATTTATATAAAAGTTAACATCTTGTGGGAAGGAGCCTCTAGAATCTGTCCCATTTAGTAGGGTGATTTTATCGTTGTATTTTGTGAAATCATCCAAAGTAATATCTGAATGCGTATATTGTCTAATTTCAAATTCTGACCAGAACATCGTACGTTTGTACTGTTCTATACGTCCTTCTTCAGTATCAGCAGGTTGAGACATCATTTTTGCATCAATTGGTGCGATATTTAATGTTTCACCAAATGTTTTCATGCCTTTTTCTAAGCCTTCTGTTAAAATTTGATGCACAATGTCATCATTTTTATCTTTCCAATAAGTACTGTCTGGTAAAAATGTATTAATTGGTGGTTCGTGAAATGCAATCTTTTTAACGACTTCAGGGTAATCTTTTAACACATGCATCGCAACGATTGAACCTGAACTTGAACCTAATATATAGACAGGTTCATCACTTAATGACTTTGCAAGTTCGGCAATGTCCTGTGCGTCGCGTTTGACACGATAATCACTGTCAGGGTTAGAAGCGGAATCAGGAAGTGGTTCAGTTAACTCGCTTTCTCCATAATCACGACGATCAACGGCTACAACAGTAAAATGGTCTTTTAACTGTTCTGCAAGAGGCAGAAAAATGTCTCCGGTACCGTTTGCACCAGGAATAAAGATGAGCACGGGTCCTTGTCCGACTTGGTGGTATCGTAATTTAGCGCCTTGTAATTCTAAAGTTTCCATATTCAATGACCTCCATTTGTTAATTGTTAGATGATAAACCTAATAATTTAGCACCATTTGTATAACTTATTTTCTCTTTTTCTTCATCTGTTAAACCCAGTTCATCTAAAAATACACCTAATTTTTCAGGCTCAATATATGGATAATCAGCAGCATAAAGAATTCTATCAATACCTACTTCTTTCTTGACTAAATCAAACTGTGGCTTCGTTAACATGCCACTCGGTGTGATATAAAAATTATTTTTAAAGTAATAGCTTACAGGGTGGTTCAAATGTTCAGCGAATAAAGCTTCATCCATACGTTCTAAGAAGAAGGGGATAAACTCACCCCAATGTCCAATAATCATATTTAACTTTGGATAACGATCAAAAATGCCAGATAATACAAGATGTATTGCATGAATACCGACATCAATGTGCCAACCATAACCAAAACAAGCAAATGTTGCCGCAGTTACTTCAGGATAATTTCCTTTATAGTATGATTGATAAATGTCACTGTTAACTGGCGCGGGATGTAGATAAATCGGTACGTCTAAATTTTCAGCTGTTTTGAAAATAATGTCATATTTGTCTTGATCAAGAAAACCATCTTGTGCACGTCCCATAATGAGCGCACCTTTGAATCCTAAATCATTGATGCAACGTTCGAATTCTCGCGCTGCGGCTTCAGGCTCATTGATAGGTAAAGTTGCAAAGCCTACAAAGCGATTGGGATATTGTGCAATATAATTTGCCAATTGATCATTTGCTTTTTGACATAATTCAATGGCTTTCTGACCAACTAAATTTGAAGGAGACCCATTTCCATAAGATAAGACTTGAATTTGAACGTCTTGATTATTCATAAATTGGATACGTTCATCATGATGTGATAATTCGTCGGCATTTGTAAAACCGGTCTTTTTTTCAAGGCCTTCTAACATTACTTTCATCGGTACACCTTTAGGATCTGCTGATATCGCATTCATCGTTTCTTTTTGAATATCTTCAATGACATAATGTTCTTCAAACGTAATACTTTTCATTTAATTCGCCTCCATATTTTTTTGCATGTATATTGCATCTATTGCAGAAGCATTCTTTATTTACCTCTAAATTTAATATTTGTAACATAAAATTGATCTACCAAGGCATCTCTCCATCGCCATTAATAAATGTACCTGTTGGACCATCTGCATCAATGGTTGCTAATTGAATGATTGGCTTGATCCCTTCAGAAACATGTTTTGAATTATTGCTAAAATCACCAACTAAATCAGTATTTGTAGCGCCTGGATCAGCAGCATTGATTTGCATGTTAGGTAATCCTTTAGCGTATTGTAGCGTTAGCATTGTTACTGCCGATTTAGACGAACAATAAGCTAATGAATTCACTTTAGATTCAGCTGTTTCGGGGTTTGTAACCATTCCAAATGAACCTAAACCACTTGATACGTTGACGACAACAGGTTGTTCAGATTTTTCTAAGAGAGGGACGAATGTGTTCATCATTCGAACGATACCAAATACATTCGTTTGATATACTTCTTCAACGTCACGAGGTGTCAATTTGGAAGGTGCTGAAAATTGACCAGATATACCTGCATTGTTAATGAGGATATCAAGACGGCCTTCTTTTTCAGCAATCATGTTATAAGCATTTTTGACTGAGTAGTCACTTGTAACATCTAACTGTACATAATGAACACCTAATTTTTGTGATGCTTGTTGTCCTCTTACGTCATTACGAGAACCTATATAAACTTTGTAACCCAATGCTTTAAGTGCCTCTGCACTTGCATAGCCTAACCCTTTATTGCCTCCTGTGATTAACACAATTTTAGTCATTACGTTCCACCTCATCTAAATAAATGTTTAATAAATAATTTCTGTACGCTTCAATTGAAATATGGCGATGCTCTATTTGGAAGGCAAATACACTAGTTGATAATGCTTGCAACAGCATATCTGTTTTGAACTTCTTGTAAATGTCGTCATCGCTTTTAAATAAGTCATAATAAAAATTAAATAATTCTTGATAAAATGCGCTTTGGTAAAAACGTAATTTATTGTTGCCTGCTTCAATACATTGCAGTAGTGCCTTATTATCGATTTTAAATTGTAAAAGATAATCTAACGACACTTGCATAACCTCATAATCAGAATGATAGTCATCTTTAATTTGCTTAAAATGAGTGATGAAAATATCAAGGTCTCTTTGTATGACGTAGTAGCATAAATCGCTTTTATCTTTGAAATGTCGATACAATGTCCCCATACCGATACCTAGTTCTTTAGCAATACGATTCATACTAATGTTTTCAACGCCTTCTTCATCAAAAAGTTTGTGTGCTATTTCTTCAATTCGTTGCCTATTCTCTTTTGCATCTTTTCGCATGATTACACCTACTTAAAATTCTCTAAAATTGACAAACGGATAACTCTCCGTTTATTATAAAGCGTGTTAAGAAAGATAGCAATGAATTTGCAATAACTATTAAATATCATAAAAGAAAAGAGTGTTGCGTATGTCTTTAAATAAAGAGCAAAGACGTATTACAGCTGAAGAATTGCAAGCACATTTCGAAGCATCAACTTTATCGGTTCAAATGATTGCAGAAAAACTGAATGTTACCACAGAAGATGTGGAAAAAGCATTAGCTATGAAAGCGCCACTAGGCATTTTTAGTCATCAATTACAACGATTTATTCATTTAGTATGGGATGTCAGAAATGTAATAAATGACAATATTAAGGAAAATGGACAAACACCAGAACCATATACGTATTTAAAAGGTGAAAAAGAGGACTATTGGTTTTTAAGATAAAAGGGGAGTGGATCTAAAATGAAAGATATTTTAGTAATAGGCGCAACAGGGAAGCAAGGTAATGCAGTTGTAAAACAGTTGTTAGAGGATGGATGGTATGTAAGTGCATTAACTAGAAATAAGAATAATCGTAAACTTTCAGACATAGGACATCCGCATTTATCAATCGTTGAAGGTGATCTGAGTGATAGTGATAGTTTGCAATCAGCGATGAAAGGGAAGTATGGCTTATACAGTATTCAGCCAATCGTTAAAGATGATGTTAGCGAAGAATTAAGACAAGGTATGAAGATAATTGAAATAGCTGAGCAAGAAAATATTCAACATATTGTGTATAGTACTGCGGGAGGGGTTAATCGAAATCGAACTGGCCCACACTTTGAAGTACTAGCAAAAATAGAAAATAGATTAATGGAATCTAATATAAACGCAACAGTTATCAAACCATCATTCTTTATGGATAATTTTTTACGCATTGCTAAAGTCGAAGATGAACGTATTACATTACCAGAATTTATTAATCCGAATATAAAATTCACAATGATTTCTTCTATTGATATAGCTAAAATTGCATCGTATATTTTTGCACATCCACAAAGCTTTACGCATCAATCAATAGAGATTGGTTCCGATGAAGTTACATTAAGTGAAGCAGCAACAATTTTTAGTGAAGTGACAGGTAAATCGACTGTTATTGAAGGAGAATTTGTTAGTAGTGTTGCAGAAAAGCAATGGTTGGAAGAAAAAGGTTATGAAGTAGACTTTGAATTAATGGCTGAAATAAATCCAACAAGATTATCATTAAGTGATTGGCTTAAAGTCCAAGACTATAATAAGTAATGAATGGGGTGCAATCATGATTCAATCAATGTGGTTTAATTTGCATGTTCAAGATTTAGAAAAGAGCGCACAGTTTTATAAAGCGTTAGGATTTAAAATAAATAGAAACCCACAAATGTTAGATAAAATGGTGGGCATTCAAATAGGTCAAACAACCGTAATTTTAATAGAAAACAAGCATTTTCAAAATGTAAGTCAGCAAAGCCTTAATACTGAACCAAATGAAGTGATGATTTCTCTAGGTGTGAACACAAATGAAGAAGTTGACCAGTTGGTGAATAAAGTGAAAGAAGCAGGTGGCACAGTCGTTCAAGAACCAACAGTAAGCCAAGGGTTTTATGGTGCAATGTTCAAAGATCTTGATGGACACCATTTTAATTTTTTGGTCTGCTAAAATGAAATTCTCAAAAGAATAAATAAAAAGCCCATACAGAGATGAAGTTTAATGTGGGAGTGGGACAGAAATGATATTTTCGCAAAATTTATTTCGTCGTCCCACCCCAACTTGCATTGTCTGTAGAAATTGGGAATCCAATTTCTCTTTGTTGGGGCCCATCCCCAACTTGCATTGCCTGTAGAATTTCTTTTCGAAATTCTCTGTGTTGGGGCCCCTGACTAGAATTGAAAAAAGCTTGTTACAAGCGCATTTTCGTTCAGTCAACTACTGCCAATATAACTTCGTAGAGCATAGAACATTGATTTATGTCCCAGCCTGGACACATTAGTGTCTTCAATCAGTATGGGCTTTGTTTATGAGGTCAGTTGGCACCTTAAGTGCAATACCTCGTGAGCAAATATTAATTTTGAATATAACCGTATTGTTGGCGAAGATCATAAACTTTATCTGGTGTGACATCTTGACCGATTGGATCAACCACTTTTATTGTGGAAAATGTTGTTAATACTTGTCCTCGGATCATGCTTAAGTAGTCTTGACGCAATGCATGTTGTTCTTGTTTTTCAGCTACAGTAAGTGGTTGTACTTTTTCTTTATTTGCAAGTTCATTAATTCTATCTAAAATTTTCATATTGTCATATCCTCCTTAGAATCAAGTGTTGATATATTTTGAGATTATTTCTATAAGGTAATTTATCAACACATTCAGTAATGTTTTTAGTTTCTCGGTCTTTTGACCAGCAGATTTTTGGAATTAAAATAAGGGGTTTGAGACACGATTTTAATAGTAGTACGATGGCAAACTGATGTTATTGAAGTGTCGTTTGATATACATGTCTGCAATGTTGTTTTATAAGACAGGATGACGTAGCTGAGCAAAGAAATAATCATTGTCGAATGACATCATGTGTCTTATTAAAATTGCAATGGGCATAGCATAGGTATATTCACAGTCGATTTTCTTGATTTCTACATTATCATAATACGTAGTGTAAAAGTTATACGACAGTCGATAGTCGATTCGCTTTTTACCACAAGCAATTATTATGTGTTGCTTCAACGTCGACTTTAATTTATTTGTAATGTATGTCACTACACCCAGACTACTCTGATTAATATTTAATATATTATGCGTGCGTTCAAACCCCTGAGATTCATCTGTCTCGCTCACGTCAATCCCTCCTATCTTAGTATTTAAACAACGTATATCAACTATACGACATGTGTTGTTTAGACATACTATACTACTATGTCGTACGTTTGCCAATAAACACGCATATATCATTTGTTGCCTAAACAACATATTGTCTGAAGTGTTGTTTAAGTACGCAAAAACAAAAATGCTTGTCACTAAAATCTATATGTTTTAATGACAAGCTTATTTTCATTCAGTTAACGACTGCCAATATGGCTTTGTAGAGTATAGGACGTTGATTTATGTCCTAGACACTGCAAATTAATCGTAATACGTTAAATTTTATTGTGTGTACAAGTATGAACCTAAGTCACATAGTGATTTCAAGATGCATGACTAAATACTAAGTTTTATTAAAAATGTGCTATATGATGAATTAAAAATGGTAGGTTGCGATCGATAAACACATCGGCTGTCTCTTGACTCGTGTTAAACCAATGTAATGCTAAGCCTGAGATACCAGCTGCTAAAAAACTCGCACTATTTACAATGATATCGCGTTGATGCTCTGGGTAGCTGTTTTCTAACATAATCGCAAAAATATCTTCTAATTCATTATTAATACGTTGATGTGCTTTGTTGCAAAATGCTTCACTATTTAATTCGCAAGACTTTGCAGCATCTTTGATATAACTCGCAATTGAAATGAAAATATTACGCAGTACCTTTTCATTAATGACATTAGAAATGCTCAAGTTATCATTCAAGTCTTTTAAAATGGTTACAGACAATGTGTAGTCTAGGAGGTCTTCTTTATCAGTGAAATGAGCGTAAAATGTTGCACGATTTAGCGTAGCAATATCAGTGATATCTTTAACTGTAATTTGAGATAATTTCTTTTCTCTAGAAATTTTAAGAAAAGCATCGACAAGCAATTGTTTGGTTCTAACGATTCTTGGATCTATGGATTTACTTTCCATCATTTGTTCACTACCTAACATCTGTTGTTTTAACACTTATTATCAGTATCTTCTATTATATTGTCAATTGTGTTGATGATATGTAAGTGCTGATACGCTCCTAACAAATAATGTACCTTTTTGGTAAGCATTTGAATGTCTTTCTTCTATTGTATTAATGGATTTTAAAAATGAAGATAAAATAAAAGTGTATTGTAACAATATGTTTGAAAAATTGCCAATTTCTTTATCTAAAAATTCAGAATTTTGTGATATACTATTTTTCATAGTCTTGAGTTATAGATGATACTGCTAGCCTAAATATAACAACATCGGCATGCACATCTTAGAATTTAAGCTAGTGGCAGCTTATAACTTAAGGCTCTTTATTATTTGCATACAGATGTATATACATAAATGGAAGGATGATATTATGACATCAATTAAAACAATTACACCCAAAGATTTTATATTTAGAGTTTTATCAGGTGTCGCCATAGGTATTGTTGCGGGTTTAGTTCCTAATGCGATACTTGGAGAAATTTTTAAATACTTTATGGATTATCATCCGATTTTTAAAACGTTATTAGGCGTTGTCGTTGCAATTCAATTTACAGTACCTGCTTTGATTGGTGCATTGGTTGCCATGAAATTTGACCTATCACCATTAGCAATTGCTGTTGTGGCGAGTGCAGCATATGTAGGAAGCGGTGCAGCGCAGTTTAAAAATGGTGCTTGGATGATTACGGGTATTGGTGATTTAATTAATACAATGATTACAGCAGCGATTGCAGTGTTGTTCATTTTACTTATTCAACATCGCGTAGGTAGTATGGCATTGATTGTATTCCCAACAGTTGTTGGCGGTATTTCAGGTGCAATTGGTGTTTTAATATTGCCGTATACGAAAATGATTACAACAGCCATCGGTAATATGGTTAATGGTTTTACAGAATTACAACCGATTGTCATGAGTATTTTGATTTCAATGGTATTTAGTCTTATTATTATTTCTCCACTATCAACTGTGGCCATTGCCTTTGCGATAGGTATTACAGGTTTAGCAGCTGGATCAGCGTCAATTGGTATCTCCGCGACTGAAGCAGTATTGATAATTGGTACAAGTAAAGTGAATCGTTTAGGGGTGCCGTTATCCGTCTTCTTTGGAGGCGTTAAAATGATGATACCTAATATGGTGAAATATCCAATTCTTATGTTACCAATATTGACAACAGCCATTGTATCAGGTTTGGTATCAGCATTAGTAGGTATTCATGGAACGAAAGAATCAGCTGGATTTGGTTTTATAGGGATGGTAGGACCGATTAATGCATTTAAATTTATGGAGGTTGATTCTGCTTGGTTGAGTGTCTTACTAATTGTAGTAGCGTTCTTTGTTGTACCATTTGTAACAGCTTGGCTTGCAGATATCATTTATCGTAAAGTGTTTCGTTTATATACTAATGATATTTTTAAATTCATGGGATAAGGACAGTATGTTTTTTGAAAATATGAGACCGAAAATTATTTAATGTTATTGTGAATTGCGAGAATGAAGTTGAACAATATAATTGAACAGCAGATAATTTGCGCTAATAAAAGATAAGTCAATCCACAAAAGATATGTGCATAGTCACTTTGAATATTTAATATTAATAGCAATCAATACATGTGATGGAACCTATGTATTGATTGCTTTTTAATTGTGTTTAACTGATCAAATTAAGTTGTATTTGATGACGGTAATGTTACAAGCATGTAACAAAAATACAATCTGTAATATTACGAAAGCTGTAATAGTTGAGCTAAATATAGTAAAAAACTTATGCATTTATGCTTATTTCAAGGATTGATTAGATTCAAAAAGAAACATATTTCACATTACAGTATAAAACAACCATATTTCAACATTACAAATAACACTTGATATTGTAATGTTTTGTAAAGAAAGTGTAATTTACTTGCTACTTTTTTATGATATAGTGAGTACCGTTGAAAGAAATAAAAGACAATTTAAACTTGCACTACGACATTCAAATTCAAAATATAATTACTAAAAACATAAACTTACAATTATTACTGGAGGATTTTTTACTATGAAAAAGACAATTATGGCATCATCATTAGCAGTGGCATTAGGTGTAACAGGTTACGCAGCAAGCACAGGACATGAAGCACACGCTGCTGAAGTAAACGTTGATCAAGCACACTTAGTTGACTTAGCGCATAATCACCAAGATCAATTAAATGCAGCTCCAATCAAAGATGGTGCATATGACATCCACTTTGTAAAAGATGGTTTCCAATATAACTTCACTTCAAATGGTACTACATGGTCATGGAGCTATGAAGCAGCTAATGGTCAAACTGCTGGTTTCTCAAACGTTGCAGGTGCAGACTACACTACTTCATACAACCAAGGTTCAAATGTACAATCAGTAAGCTACAATGCACAATCAAGTAACTCAAACGTTGAAGCTGTTTCAGCTCCAACTTACCATAACTACAGCACTTCAACTACTTCAAGTTCAGTGAGATTAAGCAATGGTAATACTGCAGGTGCTACTGGTTCATCAGCAGCTCAAATCATGGCTCAACGTACTGGTGTTTCAGCTTCTACATGGGCTGCAATCATCGCTCGTGAATCAAATGGTCAAGTAAATGCTTACAACCCATCAGGTGCTTCAGGTTTATTCCAAACTATGCCAGGTTGGGGTCCAACAAACACTGTTGACCAACAAATCAACGCAGCTGTTAAAGCATACAAAGCACAAGGTTTAGGTGCTTGGGGATTCTAATTCCTTCATAATAAATAAAAGTAATGTTTAAACATTAAATATATAGCTCTTCCCATAGAAATTGGGGAGAGTTTTTTTATTAATCAAAAATACATTTCTTAAAAAGTGGATATTGAAGTTAGGGAAATTTATTGGACTTTATTGTATTACTGCTAAAATACTTGTCTTTATTAAGTGCCAAGTGGAATGAAACTTCATTTGAGGCTGTACTGAGTACACTAGATACAAACTAAACGCACATTTTATGATTAAATTAAATGAAACTGGAGATAAAAATGACTATAAACATAATTGAATATAATAGGTCTTATAAGGAAGAGCTAATCGAGTTTATTTTATCGATTCAAAAAAATGAATTTAATATAAAAATTGATAGAGATGATCAACCTGATTTGGAGAACATCGAACATAACTATTTGAATAGTGGAGGGCAATTTTGGCTTGCAATAAACAATCATCAAAATATTGTTGGTACTATAGGTTTGATTAGACTAGATAATAATATGTCTGCACTTAAAAAAATGTTTGTTGATGAAGGTTATAGGAATTTAAAAATAGGTAAAAAACTTTTAGATAAAGTTATAATGACATGTAAAGAACAAAATATCGATGGTATTTATTTAGGAACAATTGATAAATTTATTAGTGCACAGTATTTTTATTCTAATAATGGCTTCCGTGAAATTAAGCGAGGAGATTTACCAAGTAGTTTTCCTAAATTAGATGTAGATAATAGGTTTTATTACAGAAATTTAAAAGGTTAATTCGAATCAATGAATAATTGATATGGCGACCTTAGTAATATTCATTTTAAAAGTGGCATATAGCGTTTAAATATAAAAGGCTGACGTGATATATCGTTTGATTTAAATTAGAGGATATTATGCATTTTACTTTATTTTCAATACATGGTAATTTATTCATTATAGAAGTTTTGAAAAAATGAAATTTAAAGGGTATATTTAAATAATTGTGTAAAAGTAAGATGCATAAAATATAAAACGAACCTTTTTTTGTAAAAATATAATGAAAACAACAGTTATTTTGTTAAAAATTCAAGAATCTATGATAATCTATGTTATGTAGTAAAATCGACAAATTTATATGTGGTTTGCAGTAATGAAATTAACTGTAATAATTGTTTTCTACTTAATAAAAAATTTAAAACTATCTTAATTAAGGGTTAAATCAATTAATGAAAATCAGTGCAATATTTTATTTTCAAAAATATTGTGATATGCTACAAAATAGAGAAAAATAAATGGGGCGTTTATTAACATGGATACAAAAGACTTTAAACGTTTAGAAAAAATGTATTCCCCGCGATACTTACCCGGATTAGATGGATTGAGGGCATTCGCAGTTATAGGAATCATTATTTATCACTTGAATGCACAATGGTTAAGTGGGGGCTTTTTAGGAGTAGATACATTCTTCGTTATTTCAGGTTATTTAATAACAAGTTTGTTGATAAGTGAGTATTATCGGACGCAAAAAATCGATTTGCTAGAGTTTTGGAAGCGACGATTGAAACGACTCATTCCGGCAGTGTTGTTTTTAATCTGTGTCGTGCTTACGTTCACACTGATATTTAAACCGGAATTGATTATACAAATGAAACGAGATGCTATTGCAGCTATATTCTATGTTTCAAACTGGTGGTACATTTCACAGAATGTAGATTATTTTAACCAATTTGCTATTGAACCACTCAAACATTTATGGTCTTTAGCCATTGAAGAACAATTTTACTTGCTTTTCCCATTGGTTATCACGTTCTTATTACATAGATTTAAACCGAGAAATATTATTCAAACGCTATTTATTGTATCGTTGATTTCTTTAGGACTTATGATAGTGATTCATTTCATCACTGGAGATAATTCACGTGTGTATTTTGGGACAGATACACGACTGCAAACTTTATTGCTTGGTTGTATATTAGCATTTATTTGGCCTCCGTTTGCTTTGAAAAAAGATATTTCTAAAAAGATTGTCGTATCATTAGATATTATAGGGATATCTGGTTTTGCGGTTCTAATGACTTTGTTCTTTATAGTTGGAGACCAAGATCAATGGATCTATAATGGAGGATTTTACATTATATCATTTGCAACTTTATTCATTATTGCAATTGCGGTACATCCTTCTAGTTTATTTGCTAAATTTTTAAGTATGAAACCTTTGCTAATTATAGGTAAACGATCATATAGCTTATATTTATGGCATTATCCTATCATTGTTTTTGTGAACAGTTATTACGTACAAGGACAAATACCTGTATACGTCTATGTGATAGAAATTGTATTAACAGCGTTAATGGCTGAAATTTCGTATCGCTTTATTGAAACACCTATACGTAAAAAAGGATTTAAAGCTTTTGCATTTTTACCTAAAAAGAAGGGACAATTTGCTAGAACAGTGTTAGTTATCCTATTATTGGTTCCGTCTATCGTTGTGCTCAGTGGACAGTTTGATGCACTTGGCAAACAACATGAAGCCGAGAAGAAAGAGAAGAAGACGGAATTTAAAACAACGAAGAAAAAAGTCGTTAAAAAAGATAAGCAAGAGGATAAGCAGACAGCGAATAGCAAAGAGGATATTAAAAAGTCATCACCACTATTAATTGGTGACTCGGTCATGGTGGATATTGGTAATGTCTTTACTAAGAAAATACCAAATGCACAAATTGATGGTAAAGTTGGACGGCAACTCGTTGATGCTACACCAATTGTGAAATCGCAATATAAAGACTATGCTAAAAAAGGTCAAAAAGTTGTAGTAGAGCTTGGTACAAATGGGGCATTTACGAAAGATCAATTAAATGAACTATTGGATAGTTTTGGAAAAGCAGACATTTATTTAGTTTCTATTAGAGTACCTAGAGATTATGAAGGTAGAATAAATAAATTAATTTATGAGGCAGCTGAAAAGCGCTCTAATGTACATCTAGTCGATTGGTATAAAGCTTCTGCAGGTCATCCGGAATACTTTGCATATGACGGCATACATTTGGAATATGCAGGTAGTAAAGCGCTGACTGATTTGATTGTAAAAACGATGGAAACACATGCTACAAATAAAAAATAACTTGATGCACTAAACTTTTGAAATATTACATTACTTCTGATATTTATTGTCAGTTCGTGTGTATTTCATTAAAAGTTTAGTGCTTTTTTATTTTCAAATCCCATGTTAACGGTGCAGAAAAAGTGTTGTAAACATTCTAATTGGTATATTACATTCAATGAAGCTTTATTAGGAACAGATTACATTATGATAACAAAGCCCGCAAGACACCTAATCTCTGTTATAGTTTATTTTGTCGCAAAACTATAAAAGTTATAATTATTTGCATACTAAAAAAATAAAAAATATAAAATTTAAAATAATTGAGTCGCTAATGACTATATGTATAGAGTGTTTTGATTATTGGGAGGATATTTAATTATGAAAAAAATCGTTACAGCTACAATCGCTACAGCAGGACTTGCCACTATCGCATTTGCAGGACATGATGCACAAGCCGCAGAACAAAATAACAATGGATATAATTCTAATGACGCTCAATCATACAGCTATACGTATACAATTGATGCACAAGGTAATTATCATTACACTTGGACAGGAAATTGGAATCCAAGTCAATTAACGCAAAACAACACATACTATTACAATAACTACAATACGTATAGTTATAACAATGCATCTTACAATAACTACTATAATCATTCATATCAATACAATAACTATACAAACAATAGCCAAACAGCAACAAATAACTATTATACTGGTGGTTCAGGTGCAAGTTATAGCACAACAAGTAATAATGTTCATGTGACTACAACTGCAGCGCCATCTTCAAATGGTCGTTCAATTTCTAATGGTTATGCATCAGGAAGTAACTTATATACTTCAGGACAATGTACTTATTATGTATTTGATCGTGTTGGTGGGAAAATTGGTTCAACATGGGGTAACGCAAGTAATTGGGCTAGCGCAGCTGCATCATCTGGCTATACAGTGAACAATACACCAAAAGCTGGTGCTATCATGCAAACAACACAAGGCTATTACGGTCATGTTGCTTACGTTGAAGGCGTTAACAGCAACGGTTCTGTTCGTGTTTCAGAAATGAACTATGGACATGGTGCTGGTGTGGTTACGTCTCGTACAATTTCAGCAAACCAAGCAGGTTCATATAATTTCATTCATTAATCAAATGTAAATCAAATGACGTCAATATTCTCTAACATGAGAGTATTGGCGTTTTTGTTTTATATAAATATAAATGAGAGCGGTTTATTCACTAATCTTTAGGGAACTAAGTAATAAAATGATAATTTATACTATGTCAGTATGATTGAGAGTGATTCAATTTAGATGAAAACCATGAAAAAATATATCAAAACAGCATTTTTTTGTAGTATGTATTGGTTAATTGTTCAACTAAATATAGCAAATTTAGGTACAAGAATTCCTGACAAGTATTTTCGTCAGAAGCATATAATATTTAAATCATTTAACTTTGAGAAGCATGGAAAATTTTGGAACAAATGGTTTTACGTAAGAAAATGGAAACATAAGATTTTAGATGGTCATCAGCTTAATCAAAATATATATGATCAGCGTCATTTAATGACAATCAATACTGATGAAATTGAAAAAATGATTATAGAGACAAAGAGGGCAGAGTTGATCCATTGGATATCGATACTTCCAGTCATCATATTTAATAAAGGCCCTCGTTTAGTAAAGTATATAAATATTTTCTATGCAATGATAACTAATGTTCCAATCATTATTGTGCAACGTTATAATCGACCGAGATTAACGCAGTTACTACGCATATTAAAACGAAGAGGTGAACGTCATGACTAAACATATCATCGTTATTGGTGGTGGCTTAGGTGGGATTTCTGCAGCAATTCGAATGGCGCAAAGTGGCTATTCGGTCTCATTATATGAACAAAATAATCATATAGGAGGCAAAGTGAATCGTCATGAATCAGATGGCTTTGGCTTTGATTTAGGTCCATCTATTTTAACGATGCCTTATATTTTTGAAAAAATATTCGAATATAGCAATAAGCAAATGTCAGACTACGTTACAATCAAGCGATTGCCACATCAATGGCGTAGCTTTTTTCCAGATGGAACGACTATCGATTTGTATGAAGGTATTAAAGAAACAGGTCAGCATAATGTGATATTGTCGAAACAGGATATAGAGGAACTGCAAAATTATTTGAATTATACAAGACGAATCGATCGTATTACTGAAAAAGGGTATTTTAACTATGGTTTAGATACACTATCTCAAATTATTAAATTTCATGGGCCATTAAATGCTCTTATTAATTATGATTATGTACATACTATGCAACAGGCCATAGACAAGCGTATCTCGAATCCATACTTGCGACAAATGTTAGGCTATTTTATCAAATATGTAGGTTCTTCATCATACGATGCGCCAGCTGTATTATCTATGTTATTCCATATGCAACAAGAGCAAGGCCTTTGGTATGTAGAAGGTGGAATCCATCATTTAGCCAATGCCTTGGAAAAGCTAGCGCGTGAAGAAGGTGTCACAATTCATACAGGTGCACGTGTGGACAATATTAAAACATATCAAAGACGTGTGACGGGTGTCAGATTAGATACAGGTGAGTTTGTAAAGGCAGATTATATTATTTCAAATATGGAAGTCATACCTACTTATAAATATTTAATTCACCTTGATACTCAACGATTAAACAAATTAGAGAGGGAATTTGAGCCGGCAAGCTCAGGATATGTGATGCATTTAGGTGTTGCTTGCCAATACCCGAAATTAGCACATCATAATTTCTTTTTTACGGAAAATGCTTATCTCAATTATCAACAAGTTTTTCATGAAAAGGTATTGCCAGATGATCCGACCATTTATCTAGTAAATACGAATAAAACTGATCACACACAAGCGCCAGTAGGTTATGAAAATATCAAAGTCTTACCACATATTCCATATATTCAAGATCAGCCTTTTACCACTGAAGATTATGCGAAGTTTAGGGATAAAATTTTGGATAAATTAGAAAAAATGGGACTTACTGATTTAAGAAAACACATTATTTATGAAGATGTTTGGACACCGGAGGATATTGAAAAAAATTATCGTTCTAATCGTGGTGCAATATATGGTGTTGTAGCAGATAAAAAGAAAAACAAAGGATTTAAATTTCCTAAAGAAAGTCAGTATTTTGAAAACTTGTACTTTGTAGGTGGATCAGTAAATCCTGGTGGTGGCATGCCAATGGTTACATTAAGTGGGCAACAAGTCGCAGACAAAATAAACGCGCGAGAAGCGAAGAATAGGAAGTGATATCTATGAAATGGTTATCACGAATATTAACAGTAATAGTGACCATGTCTATGGCGTGTGGTGCATTGATATTTAATCGTAGACATCAGCTAAAGGCGAAAACGCTGAACTTCAATCATAAATCATTAACAATTATTATTCCGGCTAGAAACGAAGAAAAAAGAATAGGTCATTTACTACATTCGATAATACAACAGCAAGTTCCAGTAGATGTCATTGTTATGAATGACGGATCGACAGATGAAACAGCACGTGTAGCGCGTTCATATGGTGCGACTGTAGTAGATGTTGTTGATGATGCTGACGGCAAATGGTATGGGAAATCACATGCTTGTTATCAAGGTGTGACGCATGCATGTACGAATCGTATTGCTTTTGTAGATGCTGATGTAACTTTCTTAAGGAAAGATGCTGTTGAAACGTTGATTAATCAGTATCAATTACAAGATGAAAAAGGATTGTTAAGCGTACAGCCTTATCACATAACAAAGCGTTTCTACGAAGGGTTTTCAGCGATATTTAATTTAATGACAGTCGTTGGTATGAATGTATTTTCTACCTTAGACGACGGTCGGACTAACCAGCATGCATTTGGACCGGTGACATTAACAAATAAAGAAGATTATTATGCAACTGGAGGTCATAAAAGTGCGAACCGTCATATTATTGAAGGATTTGCTTTAGGAAGTGCATATACTTCACAATCATTGCCCGTAACAGTTTATGAAGGATTTCCATTTGTTGCATTTCGCATGTATCAAGAAGGATTTCAGTCATTACAAGAAGGATGGACAAAGCATTTGTCGACTGGGGCAGATGGCACAAAGCCTAAGATCATGGCAGCAATTGTGTTGTGGTTGTTCGGTTCTATCGCGAGTATTTTAGGGCTATGTCTTAGTTTAAAATATCGCCAAATGTCTGTAGGAAAAATGTTAACAGTTTACTTGAGCTATACTACACAATTTATTCATCTGCATCGAAGGGTCGGCCAATTTTCTAATTTATTAATGGTATGTCATCCATTGTTATTTATGTTTTTCACTAAAATTTTCATCCAATCTTGGAAACAAACGCATCGTTATGGTGTAGTTGAATGGAAAGGTCGTCAATATTCTATATCTAAAGAACAATAAATCAAGGTAATGGCATTTCAATATAGGAGGACTAGTATGACAATGATGGCTATGAATTTTAAATATTGTCATAAAATCATGAAGAAACATTCAAAAAGCTTTTCTTACGCTTTTGACTTGTTACCAGAAGATCAAAGAAAAGCGGTTTGGGCAATTTATGCTGTGTGTCGTAAAATTGATGACAGTATAGATGTTTATGGCGATATTCAATTTTTAAATCAAATAAAAGAAGATATACAATCTATTGAAAAATACCCATATGAACATCATCACTTTCAAAGTGATCGTAGAATCATGATGGCTCTTCAGCATGTTGCACAACATAAAAATATCGCCTTTCAATCTTTCTATAATCTCATTGATACTGTATATAAAGATCAACAATTTACAATGTTTGAAACGGACGCTGAATTATTCGGATATTGTTATGGTGTTGCTGGTACAGTAGGTGAAGTATTGACGCCGATTTTAAGTGATCATGAAACACATCAGACATACGATGTCGCAAGAAGGCTTGGTGAATCGTTGCAATTGATTAATATATTAAGAGATGTCGGTGAAGATTTTGAAAATGAACGGATATATTTTAGTAAGCAACGATTAAAGCAATATGAAGTTGATATTGCTGAAGTGTACCAAAATGGTGTTAATAATCATTATATTGACTTATGGGAATATTATGCAGCTATCGCAGAAAAAGATTTTCGAGATGTTATGGATCAAATCAAAGTATTTAGTATTGAAGCACAACCAATCATAGAATTAGCAGCACGTATATATATTGAAATACTGGACGAAGTGAGACAGGCTAACTATACATTACATGAACGTGTTTTTGTGGATAAGCGGAAAAAAGCAAAGTTGTTTCATGAAATAAATAGTAAATATCATAGAATATAGGTGGTTGAATAATGAAGATTGCAGTAATTGGTGCAGGTGTCACAGGATTAGCAGCGGCAGCCCGTATTGCTTCTCAAGGTCATGAAGTGACGATATTTGAAAAAAATACTAACGTAGGCGGGCGTATGAATCAATTAAAGAAAGACGGCTTTACATTTGATATGGGCCCCACAATTGTCATGATGCCAGATGTTTATAAAGATGTATTTACAATGTGTGGTAAAAATTATGAAGATTATATTGAATTGAGACAATTACGTTATATTTACGATGTGTATTTTGACCGCGATGATCGTATAACGGTGCCTACAGATTTAGCTGAATTACAGCACATGCTAGAAAGTATAGAACCTGGTTCAACGCATGGTTTTATGTCATTTTTAACGGATGTTTATAAAAAATATGAAATTGCACGTCGCTATTTCTTAGAAAGAACGTATCGCAAACCAAGTGACTTTTATAATATGACGTCACTTGTGCAAGGTGCTAAGTTAAAAACGTTAAATCATGCAGATCAGCTAATTGAACATTATATTGATAACGAAAAGATACAAAAGCTTTTAGCGTTTCAAACGTTATACATAGGAATTGATCCAAAACGAGGCCCGTCACTATATTCAATTATTCCTATGATTGAAATGATGTTTGGTGTGCATTTTATTAAAGGCGGTATGTATGGCATGGCTCAAGGGCTAGCGCAATTAAATAAAGATTTAGGTGTTAATATTGAACTTAATGCTGAAATTGAGCAAATTATTATTGATCCTAAATTCAAACGAGCTGATGCGATAAAAGTGAATGGTGACATAAGAAAATTTGATAAAATTTTATGTACGGCTGATTTCCCTAGTGTTGCGGAATCATTAATGCCAGATTTTGCACCTATTAAAAAGTATCCACCACATAAAATTGCAGACTTAGATTACTCTTGTTCAGCATTTTTAATGTATATCGGTATAGATATTGATGTGACAGATCAAGTGAGACTTCATAATGTTATTTTTTCAGATGATTTTAGAGGCAATATTGAAGAAATATTTGAGGGACGTTTATCATATGATCCTTCTATTTATGTGTATGTTCCAGCGGTCGCTGATAAATCACTTGCGCCAGAAGGCAAAACTGGTATTTATGTGTTAATGCCGACGCCGGAACTTAAAACAGGTAGCGGAATCGATTGGTCAGATGAAGCTTTGACGCAACAAATAAAGGAAATTATTTATCGTAAATTAGCAGCGATTGAAGTATTTGAAGATATAAAATCGCATATTGTTTCAGAAACAATCTTTACGCCAAATGATTTTGAGCAAACGTATCATGCGAAATTTGGTTCGGCATTCGGTTTAATGCCAACTTTAGCGCAAAGTAATTATTATCGTCCACAAAATGTATCGAGAGATTATAAAGATTTATATTTTGCAGGTGCAAGTACGCATCCAGGTGCAGGCGTTCCTATTGTCTTAACGAGTGCGAAAATAACTGTAGACGAAATGATTAAAGATATTGAGCGTGGCGTGTAAGGGAGTAGTCTAAGAGAAAGATGTGAGAAAAGTATAAGGGGAACGTAAAAGGCATAGTGAAATAAGTATGTGCTAAAGAAGTTTTATTTAACAATGAATGACGCCTGTTAAGGTTCACGTTTGAATACGTACCTTGATGGGCGTTATACTTTATATAAGCATATCTTACTGGTTGCGCAAGCGGATATGCATGACAGTTAAATCATAACGATTGAGCGTATATTGATCTGAAAATTCCTAATATTGACAATAATAATGTACCTACCTAAAATGAAAATAAATTCATTCAATACAACGTGTGTCATAAGTTCTGTTGAACATAACGGTGAATGGCGATGTCATTGTAACCATCTAAATGAGAGCGATACAAGTTGTTAGGATTATGATAGTCGCCCAGGCTATGTTTAATGATAGAGGAGGAATTTGATGATCTCTAACAAATTAGCAAATATCCCTGATAGTTATTTCGGGAAAACGATGGGACGTAAAATCGAACATGGACCATTGCCATTAATTAATATGGCAGTTGGGATCCCTGATGGGCCCACACCACAAGGTATTATTGATCATTTTCAACAAGCACTAACTATTCCTGAAAATCAAAAATATGGTGCTTTTCATGGTAAAGAAGCGTTCAAGCAAGCTATTGTAGATTTTTATCAAAGACAATATAATGTGACGTTAGATAAAGAAGATGAAGTATGCATTTTATATGGTACAAAAAATGGATTAGTGGCAGTACCAACATGTGTTATCAATCCAGGAGACTATGTATTACTACCTGATCCAGGCTACACGGATTATTTAGCAGGTGTACTTTTAGCTGATGGCAAGCCTGTCCCACTTAATTTAGAACCGCCACATTATTTGCCAGATTGGTCCAAAGTTGATTCACAAATAATAGATAAAACAAAACTCATTTATTTAACGTATCCAAATAATCCAACTGGATCGACAGCTACGAAAGAAGTTTTTGATGAAGCGATAGCTAAATTTAAAGATACAGACACTAAAATCGTACATGATTTTGCTTATGGTGCTTTCGGTTTCGACGCTAAAAATCCTAGTATACTTGCTTCGGAAAATGGGAAAGATGTTGCGATTGAAATTTATTCCTTGTCTAAAGGTTATAACATGTCAGGTTTTAGAGTCGGTTTTGCAGTTGGTAATAAAGATATGATTCAAGCTTTGAAAAAGTACCAAACGCACACAAATGCTGGGATGTTTGGTGCATTACAAGATGCCGCAATATATGCTTTGAATCATTATGATGATTTTTTAGAAGAACAAAGCAATATATTTAAAGCACGTCGTGACCGATTCGAAGCCATGCTTGCAAAAGCTGATTTGCCATTTGTTCATGCTAAAGGTGGCATATATGTATGGTTGGAAACACCGCCTGGTTATGACAGCGAGCAATTTGAGCAATTTTTAGTGAAAGAGAAGTCAATACTTGTTGCTCCAGGGAAACCATTTGGAGAGAATGGTAATCGTTATGTGAGAATTTCATTGGCGTTAGATGACCAGAAATTAGACGAAGCTGCAATAAGATTAACAGAACTAGCATATTTATATGAATAATAAAGTTAAGGGTGATGTTAAAATGACAAAAATTAAAATCATGAGTGTACGTGATGAAGATATGCCTTATATCAAGGCGTGGGCAGAGAAACATCATGTTGAGGTAGATATTACTAAAGAAGCATTAACTGATGACAATGTTGAAGGTGTCGCTGGTTATGATGGCTTATCGCTATCACAACAAATACCATTATCAGAGCATGTTTATAAACGATTAAATGAACTAGGTATTAAACAAATCGCACAACGAAGTGCTGGATTTGATACATATGATTTGGAGTTAGCAAACAAGTATAACTTGATTGTGTCAAATGTGCCGTCATACTCTCCGAATTCAATTGCGGAGTTTGCTGTGAACCAGGCTATTAATGTGGTTCGTCATTTTAATCAAATTCAAACGAAAGTGCGAGAGCATGATTTTAGATGGGAACCTACTATTTTATCGAAATCCATTAAAGATTTAAAAGTAGCTGTTATTGGTACAGGTCGAATTGGCCGTGTAGTAGCCGATATATTTGCCAATGGTTATCAAAGTGATGTGGTCGCATACGACCCGTTTCCTAATGCTAAAATTGCAACGTATGTCGATTACAAAGATACGATTGAGGAAGCGGTTGAAGGTGCTGATATCGTGACATTACATGTACCTGCAACGAAATATAATCATTATCTATTTAATGCTGAATTATTTAAACATTTTAAAAAGGGCGCAGTATTTGTCAATTGTGCGAGAGGTTCTTTAGTAGATACTAAGGCGTTATTAGAAGCATTAGACAATGGTGTGATTAAAGGTGCAGCACTTGATACGTATGAATTTGAACGCAAACTTTTCCCAAGTGATCAAAGGGGCAAAACACTGAACGATCCATTGTTAGAATCGTTGATTGACAGGGAAGATGTCATATTAACACCACATATTGCGTTTTATACTGAAGCTGCAGTTGAAAATCTAATTGTCGATGCATTAGATGCAACATTAGATGTATTGCAGACTGGAGATACCAGGTTGCGAGTAAATTAAAAATCGAACTGATGAGATAATTTGGATTGTTGGGATTCTCATCAGTTCGATTTTTTAATTTGGTGTTGATGACGTTGAATATTGCCTAATTAAACGACATCGTAACCTTGATCTTCAATTGCGTCTTTCATTTGAGATACAGCAACTTTACTGTCATCATATTGAACACTTACTTGACCATTTTCAAGGTTAACGTCAGCTGAAGTGACACCGTCAATATTATTTAATGCAGATTCAACAGCACTTTTGCAGTGACCACAGCTCATACCTTCAACATTTAAAATTTCTTGTGACATAGCATTCACCTCCTTTTAGAGCCACTTATTATTTATAATAATTAGTGGCTCTTATGCAGTTGGAGCGAAGATCCAACTGTAAACCATAGTGTACTTATTATTTATAATAATGTTGGAACCTAATAGGCGGAGCTATTAGGTAAGACACACTAATTCGCCAAGCGAAAAGTGTAACTATATATGCAGTAGGAGCGAAGATCCAACTGTAAACCGCGACATTATAGAGCCAATCACTAGTCTACCTCAGAATCACCAACGAATCCTTCATTATTAAGGAATCTAGGCATCTTTACGGCGTGGTTCTAATCGCATCTTTTTCAATCTAAGTGCGTTTGTGACAACACTTACTGAACTTAGTGCCATTGCAGCACCAGCAACCCATGGCGCAAGTAAGCCCAATGCAGCTATAGGGATACCGGCAATATTATAGCCGAATGCCCAAAATAGATTTTGACGAATATTACGAATGGTTGCTTTACTTGCATAAATGGCTTTAGGAATAAGCATCAAGTCGCCACCAAGAATAGTAATATCAGCCGCTTCAATGGCAACTTCTGTACCTGTACCAATGGCGATACCGATATCAGCTTTAACTAATGCAGGTGCATCATTTACACCGTCACCAACCATTGCAACCTTCTTACCTTGTTGCTGTAGTTTCGCAATTTGTGCAGCTTTTTCTTCTGGTAAAATATCTGCAATAACAGTATCTATGCCTACTTGTTTTGCAATGGCTTGAGCAGTGTTTTTATTATCGCCAGTTAACATGGCAACTTCAATGCCCATATCATGCAATTGTTTTATAGCATCTTTGGCATGATCTTTGACAGTATCTGCCACTGCGATGATACCAGTTAATGAATAATTAACAGCAATGAGCATAGCTGTTTTGCCATCTCGTTCATAATGTGTTAAATCATCAGAAATATGCTTAGGCAAGCTAATATCATTGTCAGCCATTAATTTACGGTTACCAACCAATATATGGTGATGATCAATCGTTGCTTCAATACCATGGCCAGGTACTGCTTTAAATGTTGTTGTCTCAGTTAATGTTAATTGCTTTTCTTTTGCATAATTGACAATGGCTTCTGCCAATGGGTGTTCAGAATCTTTTTCAGCAGTAGCGAGTAGTTGTAGCGTTTGATTGTCACCATGATAATCTGTCACGACTGGACGACCATTTGTAATGGTACCCGTCTTATCTAAAACGATGGTATCAATTAGATGTGTGCGTTCAACAAACTCGCCACCTTTAAATAAAATACCATTTTCAGCAGCGCGACCAGTACCTACCATAATAGAAGTTGGTGTAGCAAGTCCTAATGCGCATGGGCAAGCAATGACGAGAACGGAAATACTCGCAACAAGTGCAGGTTCAAATGTACCTGGTGTAACTAAAGTAATCCACACGATAAATGTTAATAGTGCGATACCAACAACGATAGGAACGAAATAACCAGAAATAATATCTGCCAATCGTTGAATCGGCGCTTTAGAACTTTGAGCTTCTTCGACAACTTTAATAATATTTGCCAACGCAGTGTCCCCGCCAACTTTTGTTGCTGTCATAGTAATAGTACCGTTTTTGTTCATCGTTGAACCAATTACAGTATCATCAACATTCTTCTCAACAGGTATAGATTCACCTGTTAACATAGATTCGTCGATGGCAGTCATACCTTTAATAATTTTACCATCAACAGGTATCTTTTCACCTGGTTTAACGATAAGTGTATCTCCAACATGTACTTCATTTAGAGGAATCATCACTTCATTACCATCTTTTAAAATGCGTGCTTCTTTAGCTTGCAAACTTAATAATTCGCCAAGCGCATTGGTTGTTTGAGACTTCGCTCTAGCTTCTAAATACTTACCGAATAAGATTAAGGTAATTAGTACGGCGCTTGTTTCAAAGTATAAATGCGGTTGCGTTGTTGAGCCATTTAGCCAACGAACCATTTCATAAATACTGTAAAAATATGCTGCACTTGTACCAACAGCAACAAGTACATCCATATTGGCGCCACCATTTCTTAAGTTTTTATAAGCACCTACATAAAATTGCCATCCAATAATAAATTGTACAGGTGTAGCTAAAATAAATTGGAACCATGGATTCGTAAATAGTGCTGGTATATGCATATTGAAAAGATGCACAAACATTAACATTAATAGTGGTAAAGATAATATTGCTGATATGATAAGCTTAATCAATTTATGTTGTAGCGCTTCAGCTTTGCGTGACGTTTGATCTTTATTGTTATCTTTAATAGACGCGTCATAACCTAATTTTTGAATGCGAGTGACAAGTTTATCAGCATCTGTTTCTTCAGGATAATAGTCAACTTTAGCTTGCTCTGTTGTTAAATTGACAGTTGCATTTTGAACACCGTCCATTTTATTTAACACTTTTTCAATACGGCTTGAGCATGCAGCACAAGTCATACCTGTAATGTCTAATTCGACAGTTTCTACAGCGACACCGTAACCTAAATGTTGAATCGTATTAATAAATTCTTGGACATCATGTTGATCAGGGTTATACTCAACAGTTGCTTTCTCTGTAGTTAAATTCACTTGGGCATTAACGTCATCAAGTTTATTCAGTTTCTTTTCGATACGATTTGAACATGCGGCACAAGTCATACCAGTGATATCTAATGTTGTTTTTTTCGTATTAGCCACATTATTGCCTCCCTGTGATTCATTGTTACACGTCTAATGTACCCCCTATAGGTATATAAGTCAATCGTTGCGTTTTACTTTTACCAATTTTAAAAAGAAAAAGAGAGATTGCCGTGCAAACATTGCACAACAATCTCTCTATTTAGCATCTATATAAAAGAAGTCGTAATTAATATTAAAGGATGTATGAATGAAAGGTAAAACTTAAATGACTTCTGGATTTGCAATTCTTAGGTGACTTAAAAGAAATCAGATGGGTTAAATTCTTTCGCATGTAAATTTTTAAAATTATTAAGATGGATGACTTTATCATCATCTTTGTTGTCTGACATCTGACGACTTGTGTCGTTTGTCATTTCGTAATCTTGTATCGTTTTAACTAAACCTAGAATGATTAAGATAGCAACTGTGCCTGTAATTAATATTCTCATCGCTATCATACTCCTTTATATTTCTCTTACTCACATTGTACGTTAATAGATTAAAAAATGAATGCGTCTGTAGTATTGAATTTATCTACTACTTTAGCAGTATTTGATGCGAGAATTGTATAGATAAGGGTGATAAGGTCACGATTTCATAATGTTATAGCGTATTAGTTGCATAGGCGAATGTTTATTTGATTAACTTTTAAACAAGTAAATAAGTTATTAGGAGTTGAAAGGTGTAATGACTGAAAAAGAAAAAATGTTAGCAGAAAAATGGTACGATGCAAACTTTGATCAAGACTTAATCAATGAACGTGCACGAGCGAAAGATATTTGCTTTGAATTAAATCATACAAGACCGAGTGACACAATTAAAAGAAAGGAATTAATCGATCAATTATTTCAAACAACAACAGATAATGTAAGTATTTCGATTCCTTTTGATACAGATTATGGTTGGAACGTTAAACTAGGAAAAAATGTCTATGTAAACACCAATTGTTATTTTATGGATGGTGGACAGATTACAATTGGCGATAATGTTTTTATTGGACCTAATTGTGGATTCTACACAGCGACACATCCACTTAATTTTCATCATAGAAATGAAGGTTTTGAAAAAGCCGGACCCATTCATATTGGCAGTAATACTTGGTTTGGCGGTCATGTAGCCGTGCTACCAGGGGTGACGATTGGAGAAGGTAGTGTGATTGGTGCTGGTAGTGTTGTCACTAAAGATATTCCGCCACACAGCTTAGCGGTTGGAAACCCTTGTAAAGTCGTTCGTAAAATTGATAATGACCTACCATCCGAAACATTAAATGACGAAACGATAAAGTAGTAGTTGCGACACATATAAATTTTAAAAAGTAACCAATCAATTTCAAAATGCTTGAGAATGAGGGATAAAGCATAAAAATGAAAGCGATTGCAAAACTGACCTTAATCATAGTAAAATGAGTTTAAATGATGTTATATCATTAAATCAAAGGGTTAAACCACTTTCAAAATTTATAGGGGGTAAGTGTACATGGTAGTAGAATTTAAAAATGAACCTGGTTACGATTTTTCAGTCCAAGAAAATGTGGATATGTTTAAGAAAGCATTGAAAGACGTGGAAAAAGAATTAGGTCAAGACATACCATTAGTGATTAATGGAGAGAAGATTTTCAAAGATGACAAAATTAAATCAATCAATCCTGCAGACACATCACAAGTAATTGCAAATGCATCAAAGGCAACAAAACAAGATGTTGAAGATGCATTTAAAGCAGCAAACGAAGCTTATAAATCTTGGAAAACATGGTCAGCAAATGATCGTGCAGAGCTTATGTTACGTGTTTCGGCAATTATTCGTCGTCGAAAAGCGGAAATTGCAGCAATTATGGTTTATGAAGCAGGTAAGCCATGGGATGAAGCAGTTGGTGATGCAGCTGAAGGTATTGATTTTATTGAATACTATGCACGTTCAATGATGGACTTGGCTCAAGGCAAGCCAGTACTTGATCGTGAAGGTGAACACAATAAATATTTCTATAAATCAATTGGTACAGGTGTTACAATTCCGCCGTGGAACTTCCCGTTTGCGATTATGGCTGGTACAACTTTAGCACCAGTTGTGGCAGGTAATACAGTGTTATTGAAACCTGCTGAGGATACACCTTATATCGCTTATAAATTAATGGAAATTTTAGAAGAAGCAGGATTACCAAAAGGCGTAGTTAACTTTGTTCCTGGTGATCCGAAAGAAATTGGTGATTACTTAGTTGATCATAAAGATACGCATTTCGTTACATTTACAGGATCACGTGCGACAGGTACTAGAATTTATGAACGTAGTGCCGTAGTTCAAGAAGGTCAAAACTTCTTGAAACGTGTTATCGCTGAAATGGGTGGTAAAGATGCCATTGTAGTTGATGAAAATATTGATACAGATATGGCGGCAGAAGCTATTGTAACGTCAGCGTTTGGTTTCTCTGGTCAAAAATGTTCTGCATGTTCACGTGCAATTGTGCATAAAGACGTTTATGACGAAGTATTAGAGAAATCAATCAAATTAACAAAAGAATTAACGTTGGGCAATACTGTAGACAATACGTATATGGGCCCAGTTATTAATAAAAAACAATTTGATAAGATTAAAAATTATATTGAGATTGGTAAAGAAGAAGGTAAATTAGAACAAGGTGGCGGCACTGATGATTCAAAAGGTTACTTTGTAGAACCAACAATCATTTCAGGACTTAAATCTAAAGATAGAATCATGCAAGAAGAAATTTTTGGTCCAGTTGTTGGCTTTGTGAAAGTTAACGATTTTGATGAAGCAATTGAGGTTGCAAATGATACAGATTACGGTTTAACTGGTGCAGTGATTACAAATAATCGCGAGCATTGGATTAAAGCGGTAAACGAATTTGATGTAGGTAATTTATACCTTAACAGAGGCTGTACTTCAGCAGTTGTTGGATACCATCCATTTGGTGGTTTCAAAATGTCAGGTACTGACGCTAAAACAGGTAGCCCAGACTACTTATTACACTTCTTAGAACAAAAGGTTGTTTCAGAAATGTTCTAATGCTTCATAATGAACAAGGGCCATCCATTGCGGTTGGCTCTTTTTATTTATAACTTTAAAAATTAAGTAATAGCAACCATATTTTTAGAAAAGGATGATAGGTATAAGAATATGAGATACGTTATTTCAATAATCATGGCAATTGTATTAGCAATTTGGTCATTGAAACAACTGAGTCAAAGTCATTTAGATAGCGGATTTATTTTTTTCTTCATAGTTTATGTGTTGTGTATCAGTTATTTTAATAGCGATAAGCACGATAAAAATAAAAAACGATAGTAGTACACGAATGCATTAATGTGTAAACTATCGTTTTTATTATGAATGCTGGTGACGCTTATGAGCCTCTCATCTACTATTTAATCTTAATATTTATTATCTTATGGAAAATTTTATCAATTTCTTCACCAGGCCAGTCAATTTTTTCATCTTTTATCCAATGCATAAAACCTTCAATCAACGAGTCATAAATATAAAATATGAGATTATCTGGGATGTGGCTGTCAATATCGATACGGTCTCTATTATTTTTGATATCGTTATGCATAATTTTAATGCAGACATTTTTTAATACTTTATTAAATTCAGCGTCTTCTTCTTGAAATTCTGCAATATCTCGCAAATCTTCTTTATTGTTAATTGTATCGCTAATCGTTTGAAATGGGTGGTTAAGACGATCGCTAATGTCTCTGGCGAAATAGTCTTTAGTCAATTGATTAAATAAATATTCAAGAAGATCATATTTATCATAAAAATGTTTATAAAATGTTGTGCGGTGTACGAGTGCGTTGTCGCAAATTTGATTGACAGTAATCGTTTGGAATAATTGCTGTTCTAACAATTGCAGCAAGCTACTTGACAATGCTTTTTTTGTCTTTATAACTCGTAAATCAGTCTCTTTCATCTACATTTCTCCTTTGTGTGTAGTTTAATATACAAAATTTTCCAATTGATTCTTTAAGAGGTCGGGGATAGATACTATAATCAAACAATAATCTACACTGTATAGTTAAACTATAACGTTGATTTTAAAAGGAGGCAATATACTTTGGCAAAATTTTTATATAAGATGGGGACATTCATCGCAAAACATAAATGGTCCGCGGTCATTGCATGGATAGTGATTGTAGCTGCAATATTGATACCACTTGCTACAAATGCACCGAAATTTGACAATGATATTAAAATGACAGGATTAGAGTCGTTAGATACGAATAAAAAGATTGAAAAACATTTTAATCAAGATAGTGAAAAGGCACAAATACGTGTTGTCTTTAAGACGACTAAAGATGATGGTATTGTGCAACCGAACATTACTAAAGATATTAAGAAAACGTTAGATGATATTAAAAAAGATGACAAGCACATTGATAAAATATCAGATCCTTATGAAAATAAGCAAATTAGTAAAGATAAAACAACAGCATTTGCAGATATCACATATGACGTTAGTCAAACATCTTTAAAAGATGGCTCTAGAGATAATGTTAAAAGTCATTTGAAAGACTTACGTGACAATCATAATGTACAAACAGAGTTAACTGGTACAGGAATGACATCTACAGAAGTAGGCGGTAATTCTGAACTAGTTGGTATCATTGTTGCATTTGTAGTGTTATTGATTACATTTGGTTCAGTCATTGCTGCAGGATTACCAATTATAAGTGCATTGATTGGTTTAGCATCTGGGGTTGGCATTATCAGCTTGTTAACTTATGCATTTGATATACCAAATGTCACACTGACATTAGCGGTAATGATTGGGCTCGCTGTTGGTATCGATTATGCATTATTTATTTTGTTTAGATATCGACAAGTAATGAAAACTGAAACAGACTATGTTAAAGGTATCGGACTTGCAGTGGGAACAGCAGGTAGCGCAGTCATCTTCGCTGGTGTGACAGTTGTGATTGCAGTATGTGGTTTATCATTAGTAGGTATTGACTTCTTAGCGGTAATGGGATTTGCTTCGGCAATTAGTGTTGTTTTTGCAGTACTTAGCGCTTTAACTTTATTACCTGCATTAATAAGCATTTTCCATAAACGCATTAAAGTGAATAAATTACAGTCTAAATTCAAAAAAGATATTGATACGCCATGGTCTAAATTTATTACAGGAAATGCACTTGCGGCAGTATTACTAGGTTTAATCATATTAGTAGCAGCTGCAATACCAGTTAGTCATATGCGACTTGGTATTCCAGATGACGGTGTTAAACCAGCAGATTCTACACAGAAAAAAGCTTACGATATTATCTCGGATAAATTTGGTGAAGGATTTAATGGCCAAATTCCGATGTTGATAAATGTGAAAGATAAAAAGGATGATCCACAAGGATTACAACAAGATTTACAATCTGTGTATAAAGATATTAAAGATAAGAAAAATGTAGATATCGTTACGCCGCCACAAATGAGTAAAGATAATGATTATGCTCTGATGGTCGTGATACCTAAGCAAGGGCCTAATGCAGAGAGCACAAATGATTTAGTGCATGATTTACGAGATTATCATAGAGATGCACAAGATAAATATGGGTTCAAAACGGAGATTTCGGGACAAAGTGTCATTAATATCGATATGTCTAAAAAGTTAAATGAGGCGATACCTTTATTTGCAACAGTCATTGTTGTATTGGCATTTTTCTTATTAATGATTGTCTTCCGTTCAATTCTAATACCGTTAAAAGCAGTTTTAGGATTTGTCTTGTCATTAATGGCAACGCTAGGATTTACAACATTAGTAATGCAAGATGGTTTTATGAAAGGATTATTCGGCATAGAAACGACAGGACCAATTCTAGCCTTCTTGCCGGTTATTACAATTGGTATACTATTCGGCTTAGCAATGGATTACGAAGTCTTCCTTATGTCGCGAATTCATGAAGAATATAGTAAAACAGGGGATAATGATTATTCTATCAAAGTAGGATTGAAAGAAAGTGGTCCTGTTATTGTAGCAGCTGCATTAATCATGTTTAGTGTCTTCTTTGCGTTTGTATTCCAAGAAGATGTCATGATTAAATCAATGGGTATGGCATTAGCGTTTGGTGTACTCTTTGATGCCTTCGTAGTCAGAATGATGTTAATTCCTGCATTAACTAAATTGTTTGGAAAAGGTTCGTGGTATTTACCAGCATGGTTGAATCGCATTATTCCACGAGTTGATATTGAAGGACATGCACTTGAAAAATATAAAACGGTTGAATCACAGGAATCTGAAGCTAAAGATAGTAAGGAAACATACGACACAACCTTTAAAGTATATCCACAAGGTGCAACAAATGTATCGAAATATCAAGATGTACATGGGCAAGATGATGCACATTCAATAGTACTAGATGATAAAACGATGGCATTGTACCAAGAAGTGAAACAGCAATCAGCAAGTTCATTGTTCTTATATGATGCTTTAATTGATTATCAAAACAAGCATCAACTAAATTCAAAACAACAAGTAACGAACATAGAACAGTTGAATAAAAATATTGAAAAGCTCAATCAATTGTTAGAAAAAAACTTAAGAAATAAATCATAAAATAACATGTACATGCCTCCGCTTTAAATGTCTATCAATGATATTTGAAGTGGAGGTTTTTTGCATGTAAGAGATTATATAAAACATTTTTGTAATGTCACAAATTTTATATGAAAAATGAAAATTATTTAAATAAAGTATTGCGAGCTACAATTTTAAGGGTTATGATTTTTAAGTGATAATGATTATTATTTCTAATAGGAGAGCGAAATAGTATGTTAAACATTAAAAATGGTGAAATGAATAAGGCTTATAAAATAAAGCGAATGGATATTGCTAATGAGAATATGTTGTATCGTCTAAGTGCCTTTGGGTTAACAGATGACGCTATCATAACGATTAAACAAAAATGTTTATTTAAAGGGCCATGTATTATTGAAGTAAACGGACAACAGTTAAGTATTAGACATTGCGATGCTTGTTCTATTGCATTAGAAGAATAGGAGCCGGACGAATGGAAAATTATTGTATTTTAGGAAATCCTAATGTTGGTAAAACATCTTTGTTTAACGCTTTAACTGGTTCGTATGAATATATAGGCAACTGGAGTGGCGTAACGGTAGAGAAAAAAGTAGGAAAGCTTAAAGAAAATGTAGGACAATTAATTGATTTACCAGGTACATATGATTTATCGCCGATTTCTAAAGATGAAACTGTAGTGACAGACTATTTATTAAACGATTCATTTTCAGGAATCATTAACATTGTTGATGCGAGTCAACTAAAAAGAAATATGCAATTAACAGTACAATTGTTAGAACTTAATCAACCAATATACATCGGATTAAATATGATTGATGTAGCAACAAAGCGCGGGATAAAAATCGATTATCATAAATTGATGAAAAAGTTAAAAACACCTATTTTTCCAGTTGTGGCACGTACAGGCAAAGGAACTAAACATTTACTTGGCGAAATAAAGCATCTAGGGGAAGGGTATCAACCGCATTTTAAAATCAATTATGGTGAGAAGATTGAAGAGACAATTAAAAATATGTGTCAAATAATAATGACAGAGACATCTCATGATAAATATCAAGCTAGATTTATTGCGATTCAATTCTTATTAAATAACATGCAAATTGCAAACGAACTTAATTCAGAGGTTGTAAATAAATTGTCGAGTTTACGTGATCAAGTTGCTAAACAAGTAGAAGCTGTATCTGTTCGTCGAGAGATGGAGCGTATACGCAATCATTATATTGAGACGTTATTGCAAGACGTGGTAACGTATCCAGATGAAGATAAGCAATATTTCAGCTCTAGAATAGACAAGATATTAACACATAAATATATAGGGATGCCTATCTTTCTAGCGATTATGTGGTTGATCTTTCAAACTACATTTACATGGATTGGCACACCTTTGTCGGATCAACTCGATGCATTTATAGGTGGTACATTTACGGATAGTGTGAAGACGATTATGAATTATCTTGGCGTTATACCATTTTTACAAGATTTAATTACAGATGGCATTATTGCTGGTGTAGGATCAGTATTAGTCTTTGTACCACAAATTGTTGTGCTCTTTTTCTTTATATCTTTATTAGAAGATTCAGGTTATATGGCACGTATTGCGGTTTTAATGGATCGTATTATGGAATCGTTCGGTTTAAGCGGGAAGTCTTTTATACCGATGATTATCGGATTTGGTTGTAACGTACCGAGTATTATGGCTGCGCGCAGTATTGAAAATGAAAAAGAGCGTTTAACAACGATATTAATTGCACCATTCATGTCATGCTCTGCTAGACTGCCAGTGTATGCGTTGTTCGTAGGTATCTTTTTCAAAGAGAATCAATCTTTAGTAGTATTAAGCTTGTATGTTTTAGGTATTATTATGGCATTTTTAGTCAGTACAGTACTTACTAAAACGGTTTTGAAAAATGATAATGCAATCTTTATTGTGGAATTGCCAACATACCGTGTGCCTTCCATTAAAACGTTGTGGCGTAGTACTTGGGAAAAGGCTAAGGGCTTTGTTCGTAAAGCAGGTACATTTATTTTTGGCGGCTCAGTAGTCATTTGGCTATTAAGTTATGTAGGACCACATGGTATCAATGTGAATATCAATCAAAGTTTTTTACATATGGTTGGTAGCTTCTTTGGTATGTTAGTGCAACCGCTCGGATTTGGAACACGGCAAGCAGGTGCTACGTTAGTGCCAGGATTTTTAGCAAAAGAAGTTATCGTAAGTTCGATGGCGATTATCTATTCATCAGGTGATGCAGGCCTTGTTAATGTGATTCAAAATCAATTCACACCGCTATCTGCGTATGCATTTATGATATTTATACTATTGTATATTCCTTGTGTTTCTACAGTGGCAGCAATCCGTAAAGAGACTTATTCATGGAAATGGACGGCACTTGCAGTTGCCTATCCTCTAGTCACTGCATATGTCTTAACATTCATTTTTTATCAAGTCGGACATTTATTTGTTTAAGGAGTGGTTAAAGTGTCAGTCATTATTAACATTTTAATTTTTTTAGCAATTTTCGGATATGCCTTGTATACGTTAGTTAAATTTTTCAAACGTTCGAAACAAGGAAAATGTGGTACATGTGACATTGATCGTGATTGTTGTGGAACAGAACAGCACACAGCGAATCATTTTCCTGGGAAATAATTTAAAAAATGAGCACAGGTGAGGGCGTCCTGATGCTCATTTTTTGATACGCAATATGTTAAAGTATCATGATTTACCTTTGACGACTAATTCATTGTCCTCGATATCTAAATCCACATGTTTAACGTCAGTATGATCTAAATAGTAATCTGTAATTTTGTCACGTACTTGCTGTTCAACAATACGTCTTAATGGGCGTGCGCCTAAGTCTTCATCATAACCTTCTTCAATTAACCAATCTTTTGCATCTTGAGAGACATTCATCGTAATACCTTTTTTATCTAATGTTACTTGGACATCGTCTAATAATAAGTTGACGATATCTTGTAATGCATCTTTATCTAAATGTAAGAATTCAACGATACCGTTGAAGCGGTTAAGGAATTCAGGGCGGAAGAATTTTTTCATTTCATGCATAATGTCATCGTATTCTTGGTCTGTACCGTTACCAAAGCCAGCATTTGATGTACAAATAATAATTGTATTTTTAAAGTTGATGACATTACCTTGACCATCAGTCAAATTACCATCATCCATTACTTGTAATAACAATGTTAAAATTTGTGGATTTGCTTTTTCGATTTCATCAAATAGAATGACTGAATATGGATTACGGCGTACTTTTTCAGTTAACGTATTTGAATTGTCATCATAACCGACATAACCAGCAGTTGTACCAATCATTTTTGAAACAGCTGTTGTGTCACTATATTCACTCATATCAAGTCGAATCAGTGCATCTTTATTACCAAATAGATCAATTGCTAATTGTTTAGCAAGCTCTGTTTTACCAACACCAGTAGGGCCAACAAATAGGAAACTGCCAATTGGACGGTTGCCGTCATCAAACCCAGCACGATTACGGCGAATTGCACGAGAAACCATTTCTACAGCTTGATCTTGACCTATGATTTTACTTCTTAAACGATTAGAAATATTTTTTAAACGTTCAATATCGTTATCATCCATTTGAGAAACTGGAATACCAGTTAATCGTTGAATAGTATCTGAAATATCATGAACAGTAGCAACGGCAGTATGTTCACCATTACTATTTTCTAATTTATCTTGTAATGATTTGATTTCATTTTGAATGTCGTCAGCTTTTTTATATTCTTCAGCACTTACCGCTTTACGCTTATCATGTTCCAATTCAGAAATACGTTTTTCAGTCGCGACTTTATCAATAGCAGGGCTTTGTGCAGATAAATGTGCTGCTGTAATATCTAACACATCGATTGCTTTATCTGGTAATAATCGTTGTGGAATATATTGAATTGATAAGTCAACACATGCTTTTAATACGTCATCTGGTAATTTTACTTGATGGTGTTCTTCGAATTTTTCGCGAATACCTTTTAAAATTTCAACAGTATCTTTAGCACTTGGTTCATTAACAAGTACTTCATTAAATCTGCGCGTTAATGCAGCATCTTTAAGAATATTGTTTCGATATTCATCTTGAGTCGTTGCACCTATAATTGAAATTTCACCACGACTTAATGCTGGTTTTAAAATATCAGATAACCCTTTACTACCGGAATCACTTCCAGTTGCACCGGAACCGATGATTTGGTGAATTTCGTCAAAGAAGAGCACAGCATTTTGTGATGATTTAACGCCTTCAACTAACTTTTGGATGTTTTCTTCAAAGGCGCCACGATATTGCGTTCCAGCTTCAAGCGATGAAATATCTATAGATATAATTTCTTTATCTTTGATTGCTGCAGGTACGTTCCCTTCAACGATTGCTTGCGCTAAACCTTCGACAATCGCAGTTTTACCAACCCCAGCTTCTCCGACTAGGATAGGATTGTTTTTAGTGCGTCTACTTAAGACTTCTGCAGTCTCTTGGATTTCTTTATCACGACCGATGACTGGATCTAATAATCCGTCACGAGCCTCTTGCGTAAGATTGCGACCAATTTGTTCTAAATAATTGCCATTGCCACCTTGTTGACCTTGTTGTCTTAGTGCTGCTTGTTGAAAAGCTTGCGCACTTTGTTCGGCAGAATGATTACCACCCTGTTGCGTAAATTGTGCTAATTCTTCCGGTGAAACTTCTTTACCATTAATATAGTATTTCTTGTTACTAGTCTGATTTGAGCTTTGCATGTCTTGCATCATTCTTCGTAAAATAGAATCGAAGTCACTATTGAAAAAATTGTTATTCATAAACATCACCTCTAAATTTTTAAACTAATAAGTAAAAGAAAATACATTGAAACTATATGCAAACTATAAACAATGGCAATTCTATTTTTCCACCATTGTAGTTTTAAAAACGGCGCATTGTAGGCACTTTATGAACTTTTTGTGTAATTTTTGAAGTAAGTAAGAATTTAAAAGTAAATATTAATCAATGGTTAAGAAATGTATGTGTTGATACATAGTTAATTAAGAAATGGTATATTGTGTTGGAAGTCTGTGTGAATTTTGATTTGGAAGTGAATAGTTGATCTTGATAAAGCATAAAGTGTTAATCATTTTCATAAAGTTAAATGAATAGTATGATGATGCAAAAGGAGTGTGTGTTTATGGTATATAAGAGTTACTATGATTCTCCTGTTGGACGATTGGAACTTTTGAGTGATGGGGTAAGTCTGACCGCTGTTTTGTTTGAAAATCAACAAGGTGATGGTAATAGGGAAGAAAATACGTCTTTAGCGATATTTAAAGAGGCGACACAGTGGTTAGACGCGTATTTTAAAGGTGACAATCCTGAAATCACAATACCTTTAAAGCCAACAGGTAGTGATTTTCAACAGTGTGTTTGGAATGAATTAAGACAGATTCCTTATGGGACGTTAACAACGTATGGTGCTATTGCCAAAAAAGTAGGCAAGGTGCTTGATAAGCCAAAAATGTCAGCTCAAGCGGTTGGAGGTGCAGTCGGAAGTAATCCATTATCAATTATCGTGCCATGTCATCGTGTTGTCGGTAAAACGGGTAGCTTAACAGGATTCGGTGGAACGATTAATAATAAAATTAAGCTGTTAGAGTTGGAGAATATCGATATGTCAAAGCTTTATGTACCAAAACATAGCACGAAGCCGTAACGTATAAAGGATCCAGGCATTAGGAAAACTTTAATAATATGTCAAATAGGCATAATGAATTCATTCAAGACGAAGCATTATAAATAGAAAACAGCAGTAAGACGATTTCAATTAGAAGTGGTCTTACTGCTGTTTTTAGGTTATATTTAAATGTCTTTCAAATACACAGATTACTCTGGTCTGTGATATTCGCGAACGTTATTTTCAATATTTGATAAGTAGAAAATATGGCGATCTTCATGAACAGCATCTTGTTCTTCGTCAAAGTCTACGTCATCAAAACGTTTGAAGAATGTTTCATATGCATCAACAGATACTTCAGTACGGTTATTTAATAATGCTTTGTGAGCAGCCTGATCTAAATGATCTTTGTAGCCTTCAACTAATGTCGCACTATAGAATTCACCAACTGAACCTGAGCCATAACTGAATAAACCGATTGTTTCACCAGCTTGTAAATCACGATTTTCAAGTAATGAAATTAGGCTTAAATATAGTGATCCAGTATAAATGTTACCGACATAACGGTTATAATCTACAGCATCTTCATATCCTGAACGTAAACGCTCTTGAGTTGTTTCATCAGCGTTATCAATGATTGACTCTAATGCCTTTTTACCCATTTTTGTAAATGGAACATGGAAGCATAGAGATGCGAAGTCAGCTAGCGACTTACCTTGACGTTTTGCGTATTCATTCCAGCTTTGTTGGAATGAGCGGATATAAGCATCTTTAGATAATGCACCATCAACTAATGGATATTTATGTCCAGTTGGACGCCAGAAATCATAAACGTCTTCAGTGTAAGCAACAGCATCTTGATTTAATGCCAAAATGCTTGGATTATGTGCAATAACCATCGCAACTGCGCCAGCACCTTGTGTTGGCTCGCCGCCTGAATTCAATCCATAACGTGCTGTATCTGTAGCAATAACTAATACTTTTTCATTCGGTCTAGTTGCTAAATAATCTTTAGCTAATTGAATTGCTGGTGTTGCAGCATAACAAGCTTCTTTCATTTCAAAGCAACGTGCAAAAGGTTGAATACCTAATAAGTTGTGAATTTGAACAGCGGCTGCTTTAGCAGCATCAACTGCTGATTCAGTTGCCACAATTACCATACCAATTTTCTTTTTGTCTTCGTCTGTTATAATGTCCTTAGCAGCATTAGCGCCCATTGAAACGATGTCTTGGTTTACAGGACTAACAGCCATTTCAGTTTGACCAATACCAATTAAAAATTTGTTTGGATCTACTTGGCGTGCTTCTGCTAATTTAGCCATGTCTACATAGTACTTTGGAACGTAAAAGTTTATTTTATCGATACCTATTGTCATAAGGTTTTACATCCTTTCAAATTTATAAAAGCAACACTTGTATCATATCAGAATATGCTAATTTTATACAAAGAAATATACTAAATTTAAAAATGATTTGTCGTTTCTTGTAAGCGTTTTAATTTACCTTGTTTTATTTTAAAGTCAAAACGACAATTATTCAATTGAATTTTAAGACGAATGACGTTATTTTGTGGTAAAAATAGTAGTGATTGAAATGTTAAAAATTATGTGAAGTAAAAGGAGTACGTCCATGCAAAATTTAGATAAGAATTTTCGACATTTATCTCGTAAAGAAAAGTTACAACAATTGGTTGATAAGCAATGGTTATCAGAAGAACAATTCGACATTTTACTGAATCATCCATTAATCGATGAAGAAGTAGCCAATAGTTTAATTGAAAATGTCATCGCGCAAGGTGCATTACCCGTTGGATTATTACCGAATATCATTGTGGACGATAAGGCATATGTTGTACCTATGATGGTGGAAGAGCCTTCAGTTGTCGCTGCAGCTAGTTATGGTGCAAAGCTAGTGAATCAGACTGGCGGATTTAAAACGGTATCTTCTGAACGTATTATGATAGGTCAAATCGTCTTTGATGGCGTTGACGATACTGAAAAATTATCAGCAGACATTAAAGCTTTAGAAAAGCAAATTCATAAAATTGCGGATGAGGCATATCCTTCTATTAAAGCGCGTGGTGGTGGTTACCAACGTATAGCGATTGATACATTTCCTGAGCAACAGTTACTATCTTTAAAAGTATTTGTTGATACGAAAGATGCTATGGGCGCTAATATGCTTAATACGATTTTAGAGGCCATAACTGCATTTTTAAAAAATGAATTTCCGCAAAGCGATATTTTAATGAGTATTTTATCCAATCATGCAACAGCGTCCGTTGTTAAAGTTCAAGGCGAAATTGATGTTAAAGATTTAGCAAGGGGCGAGAGAACTGGGGAAGAGGTTGCCAAACGAATGGAACGTGCTTCTGTATTGGCACAAGTTGATATTCATCGTGCTGCAACACATAATAAAGGTGTTATGAATGGCATACATGCTGTTGTTTTAGCAACAGGAAATGATACGCGTGGTGCAGAAGCAAGTGCGCATGCATATGCGAGTCGTGACGGACAGTATCGTGGTATTGCTACATGGCGTTACGATCAAGATCGTCAACGATTGATTGGTACAATTGAAGTACCAATGACATTAGCAATTGTTGGGGGTGGTACGAAAGTATTACCAATAGCTAAAGCTTCATTAGAGCTACTAAATGTAGAGTCAGCACAAGAATTAGGTCATGTAGTTGCTGCCGTTGGTTTAGCGCAAAACTTTGCAGCATGTCGCGCGCTTGTGTCAGAAGGTATTCAACAAGGTCATATGAGTTTACAATATAAATCATTAGCTATCGTTGTAGGAGCAAAAGGTGATGAAATTGCTAAAGTAGCTGAAGCATTGAAGCAAGAACCCCGTGCAAATACACAAGCAGCGGAACGTATTTTACAAGAAATTAGACAACAATAGTAAATTGCGAATAGCGATTTTAAAGAAAAGTTTAAGTCAGTCCATCGTAGCGCTTAAATAAATTAATATGAACAAAAAATAAAAACTTCTATCACACGCATACAGGAAATTGAAGCGTTCGTGATAGAAGTTTTTTGATTAGTAAATATAGTTAAAGTTACGTGCTGCCTTTTTGCTTAGTACACGTGTATTGTATTTTAATGGGCGATAAAAGTTGTATTCTGAAACTTTAATACTACCGTTTTTATATACTTGTTCAACAACTGCGACATGTCCATAATATCCTGCAGTTGATTGCATTACAGCAAATTTTCTTGGTGTACGACCAGTCGCATATTTTGATTTACGTGCATTGTTATACCAATTTTTGGCATTACCCCATTTGTTAGAGACAGGTTTGCCAACTTGTGCGCGACGTTTAAATGCCCACCATGTACATTGGTTTTTACTATAATAATTAACTGCGGCATGCGATTGATGCGTTTGTTCGACGGATTGATAAGTGAAATCTGCTGAGAAAAGTACTGCAAAAGCAATTAATAAACGAATTAGTATCTTTTTATATTCCATTTTTATCTCCCAAGTTAATTTTTTTCTTTATTCAACGTTATTTATGATAACAAAATTTTTTTAGAAAACAATGCAAGCAATCAACAATAAAAGTAACTGTAATGAAGTTGTCATATAAAGTGTTGAATTGTAATAAAAATGGATTTTTTCATAAAATGTAGAAATTAATGTATTTAACAATTAATTGTCATAGTGATACAAGGATGTCAGAATTGATTAACAGCGGATATTAGTGGGAAAATATAAATGATTTAAAAGAAAAGGTACGTGGTTTTATAACTGAAAGAAAATAGCAATCACAACATACTAAATGTAGCGATAACATTAAAAATAGCGCCCTGCAATCAGAGCGCTAACATGAGATGATGTGACTCCATGTATTCATGTATCATTGTACATTTGTGAATTGGTTGAAAACTGATAGTGCCCGTTTAATTACAGGTACTGAGATGCTTTCAGGACATGGATTTGTTCGAAAATATGACAATATTTCACTATGGCTCTTCACTTCTCTAGGGAAATTGCTATCTTGATTAATCCAATCAACCAATTCACCTAATGGTGTGTCATCACCAAGAAAACTTTGCATAAATTCGTAAAAGCTCAATACCTCACCTCGAATAACAAACTTGAGCCATTAATATAATACCATAAAAGAATGTGTATTTTACATGAAACTTTTTATAAAGCAATTTTATAAATCTAAATTTATTGAATGTTTAAGAAGTTGTGTATAATGAAATAAACGTGTTGAAATAGTTAGGATGATGTTAGTGGATATCAAACATATGAAATATTTTATTGAAGTCGTTAAGCAAGGGGGCATGACTAATGCTTCCAAATCATTATATATTGCACAACCTACAATTAGTAAAGCAATTAAAGATATTGAAAATGAAATGGGCACGCCCTTATTTGATAGAAGTAAAAGACATTTAATTCTTACCGATGCAGGTCAAATTTTTTATGAGAAAAGTAAAGAAATTGTTGCACTGTATGATTATTTACCATCTGAAATGGAACGCTTGAATGGACTGGAAACAGGGCATATAAACATGGGTATGTCGGCAGTCATGAATATGAAGATTCTTATCAATATTCTTGGTGCATTCCATCAACAATATCCAAATGTTACATATAATTTAATAGAAAATGGCGGCAAAACGATTGAACAGCAAATTATCAATGATGAAGTAGATATAGGCGTGACCACTTTGCCAGTCGATCATCATATTTTCGATTATACTACCCTAGATAAGGAAGATTTGCGACTTATCGTGAGCAGAGAGCATCGACTCGCAAAATATGAAACTGTTAAACTCGAAGATTTAGCAGGTGAAGACTTCATTTTATTTAATAAAGACTTTTACTTGAATGATAAAATTATTGAAAATGCTAAAAACGTTGGCTTTGTTCCGAATACTGTAGCGCAAATTTCACAATGGCATGTTATAGAAGATTTAGTTACGAATGAATTAGGTATTAGTATTTTACCAACATCAATTTCAGAGCAACTAAATGGAGATGTGAAGCTGCTACGCATTGAAGATGCTCATGTACATTGGGAATTAGGTGTTGTTTGGAAGAAGGATAAACAATTAAGTCATGCCACAACGAAATGGATAGAATTTTTGAAAGACCGTTTAGGCTAACATATTAATAAAGCACTCATTATTTAAGGCGCATCATTACGTGGGTCATTGAAATAATGAGTGTTTTTTTGTGAAAATGAAGTGAAATTTAGAGAGCGTTTCCATAGAAAATAGTAATACAAACTATAAAAAAAGAGTATTTTTATATTGTGTACGCCATCTTTATAATAGTTATTGTAACAATTTAGACATATTTAGAAAGGGATGGCGCCATGCACAAAGTCCAATTAATAATCAAACTACTACTACAACTAGGAATCATCATTGTGATTACTTATATTGGCACAGAAATTCAAAAGATTTTTCATCTTCCCTTAGCCGGCAGTATTGTTGGTCTATTTTTATTTTATTTACTATTACAATTTAAGATTGTACCGCTAACTTGGGTAGAAGACGGTGCAAACTTTTTATTAAAGACGATGGTCTTTTTCTTCATACCGTCAGTTGTAGGTATTATGGATGTTGCTTCCGAAATTACGCTAAATTATATACTCTTTTTCGCAGTCATTATCATAGGAACATGTATCGTTGCATTATCTTCAGGTTATATTGCTGAAAAAATGTCTGTTAAACATAAACATCGTAAAGGTGTAGACGCTTATGAATGATTACGTGCAAGCCTTATTAATGATTTTGTTGACTGTCGTTTTATATTATTTCGCTAAAAGGTTACAACAAAAATATCCGAACCCATTTTTGAATCCAGCATTAATTGCATCTTTAGGAATTATTTTTGTCTTACTTATCTTTGGAATTAGTTATAACGGGTATATGAAAGGTGGCAGTTGGATCAACCATATTTTAAACGCAACGGTCGTATGTTTAGCGTACCCACTTTATAAAAATAGAGAGAAAATTAAAGACAATGTCTCTATCATTTTTGCAAGTGTATTAACTGGCGTCATGCTGAATTTCATGTTAGTGTTCTTAACACTTAAAGCATTTGGCTATTCTAAAGACGTCATTGTAACGTTATTGCCCCGATCTATAACAGCCGCAGTAGGTATCGAAGTGTCACATGAACTAGGTGGTACAGATACGATGACCGTACTTTTTATTATCACAACGGGTTTAATCGGTAGTATTTTAGGTTCGATGTTATTAAGATTTGGAAGATTTGAATCTTCTATCGCCAAAGGTTTAACGTATGGGAATGCGTCACATGCATTTGGCACAGCTAAAGCACTAGAAATGGATATTGAATCCGGTGCATTTAGTTCAATTGGGATGATTTTAACTGCAGTTATTAGTTCAGTGTTAATACCTGTTCTAATTTTATTATTCTATTAATTTAGATATTTAAAATGATAGACAGAAAGGGAGGCTATTAGTAATAATGGCAAAAATAAAAGCAAATGAAGCATTAGTTAAAGCATTACAAGCATGGGATATAGATCACTTGTATGGTATTCCAGGAGACTCAATCGACGCAGTAGTCGATAGTTTACGTACAGTGAGAGATCAATTTAAATTTTATCATGTACGTCATGAAGAAGTAGCAAGCTTAGCGGCTGCTGGTTACACAAAATTAACTGGTAAAATCGGTGTGGCATTAAGTATCGGTGGCCCTGGTTTAATTCATTTATTAAATGGTATGTATGATGCCAAAATGGATAATGTACCGCAATTAATATTATCTGGACAAACGAATAGTACAGCACTTGGAACGAAAGCATTCCAAGAAACAAATTTACAAAAATTATGTGAAGATGTAGCCATTTATAATCACCAAATTGAAAAAGGTGACAATGTGTTTGAAATTGTTAACGAAGCAATTCGTACGGCATATGAACAAAAAGGTGTAGCTGTTGTTATTTGTCCTAACGACTTATTAACTGAAAAAATTAAAGATACAACGAATAAACCAGTAGATACATCAAGACCAACTGTTGTATCACCAAAATATAAAGACATTAAAAAAGCTGTTAAATTAATCAATAAGAGTAAAAAGCCGGTTATGTTGATTGGTGTTGGTGCAAAACATGCGAAAGATGAGCTACGTGCGTTTGTTGAAGCGGCAAAAATTCCGGTCGTTCATTCATTACCTGCTAAGACAATCTTACCGGATGACCATCCATACAGTATTGGTAACTTAGGTAAAATAGGTACAAAAACCTCATATCAGACAATGCAGGATGCAGATTTACTAATTATGGTAGGTACAAACTATCCATATGTAGATTACTTACCTAAGAAAAATATTAAAGCAATCCAAATCGACACAAATCCTAAAAATATCGGACATCGTTTTAATATTAATGTAGGAATTGTTGGAGACAGTAAAATTGCATTGCATCAGTTAACTGAAAATATTAAACATGTTGCGGAAAGACCATTTTTAAACAAAACGTTAGAACGTAAAGCGGTTTGGGATAAATGGATGGAACAAGATAAAAATAATAATAGCAAACCATTACGTCCAGAACGTTTAATGGCATCAATTAACAAATTTATTAAAGATGATGCAGTAATTTCAGCAGATGTTGGTACTGCAACAGTTTGGTCTACACGTTATTTAAATCTTGGTGTGAACAACAAGTTCATCATTTCAAGTTGGTTAGGTACAATGGGTTGCGGTCTTCCAGGAGCTATGGCATCAAAAATTGCATATCCAAATAGACAAGCGATTGCCATTGCTGGTGACGGTGCATTCCAAATGGTAATGCAAGACTTCGCTACAGCAGTACAATATGATTTACCTTTAACTGTATTTGTACTTAATAACAAACAGTTAGCATTTATTAAATATGAACAACAAGCAGCTGGTGAATTAGAATATGCAGTTGATTTTTCTGATATGGATCATGCAAAATTTGCTGAGGCAGCAGGTGGTAAAGGTTATACAATTAAGAGTGCTAGCGAAGTAGATGCTATAGTCGAAGAGGCATTAGCACAAGATGTACCAACGATTGTAGATGTATATGTTGATCCTAATGCTGCGCCATTACCAGGTAAAATTGTAAATGAAGAAGCGCTTGGTTATGGTAAGTGGGCATTTAGATCAATTACTGAAGATAAGCATTTAGATTTAGATCAAATTCCACCAATTTCAGTGGCAGCAAAACGTTTCTTATAACTGATTTAAAGGTTATCACAATTGAATTGAACTATAAAAACGGTAATTTCTATTTCAACAAAATGGGAATTGCCGTTTTGTTTATTTATCACAAATGATCGTACTGAATTGATGATAAAATTGTGAAAAAGTTGTTGAAAACGCTTTTACAAATATGTATAATAGCTATGAATTAGATATCACTTGCGTGTTACTGGTAATGCAGGCATGAGCAAACAACCGCACTATGAGAATAGTCTTGTTTGTTCATGCCTGCTTTTTTTGTACATGGAAGCGGAAATTGAGATAGGGGATGTTTATATGTTTAAGAAATTGTTTGGACAATTGCAACGTATCGGTAAAGCATTAATGTTACCTGTTGCGATTTTACCAGCAGCTGGTATTTTATTAGCGTTTGGTAACGCAATGCACAACGAACAATTAGTAGAAATTGCACCATGGTTAAAAAACGATATCATTGTAATGATTTCGTCGGTCATGGAAGCAGCAGGACAAGTTGTATTTGATAACTTGCCATTATTATTTGCAGTTGGTACAGCACTTGGATTAGCAGGAGGAGACGGTGTTGCAGCATTAGCAGCGCTAGTAGGTTACTTAATTATGAATGCAACAATGGGGAAAGTGTTGCACATTACAATTGATGACATTTTCTCATATGCCAAAGGGGCAAAAGAATTAAGTCAAGCAGCGAAAGAACCGGCACATGCCTTAGTATTAGGTATTCCAACATTACAAACGGGTGTGTTTGGCGGTATTATCATGGGTGCTTTAGCCGCATGGTGCTACAACAAATTTTATAACATTACACTACCACCATTTTTAGGATTCTTTGCAGGTAAACGATTTGTACCGATTGTGACATCGGTCGTAGCGATTGCAACAGGTGTGGTTTTAAGCTTTGCGTGGCCACCAATTCAAGACGGATTAAATAGTTTATCGAATTTCTTATTAAATAAAAATTTAACATTAACAACGTTTATATTCGGTATTATTGAACGCTCATTAATTCCATTTGGTTTACATCATATTTTCTATTCACCGTTCTGGTTTGAATTCGGTAGTTATACAAATCACGCAGGTGAATTAGTTCGTGGTGACCAACGTATTTGGATGGCACAATTGAAAGATGGCGTACCATTTACTGCTGGTGCATTTACTACTGGTAAATATCCATTTATGATGTTTGGTTTACCAGCGGCAGCATTTGCGATTTATAAAAATGCACGACCAGAACGTAAAAAAGTCGTGGGTGGTTTAATGTTATCAGCAGGATTAACTGCATTTTTAACTGGTATCACTGAGCCATTAGAATTTTCATTCTTATTTGTAGCACCAGTACTTTATGGAATTCACGTATTATTAGCTGGTACATCATTCTTAGTAATGCATTTATTAGGCGTTAAAATTGGTATGACATTCTCAGGTGGTTTCATAGATTATATTTTATATGGTTTATTAAACTGGGATCGTTCACACGCATTATTAGTTATTCCAGTCGGTATTGTATATGCTATCGTGTATTACTTCTTATTCGACTTTGCAATTCGTAAGTTTAAATTGAAAACACCAGGTCGTGAAGATGAAGAAACTGAAATTCGTAACTCTAGTGTCGCAAAATTACCATTTGATGTCTTAGATGCAATGGGTGGAAAAGAAAACATTAAACATTTAGATGCATGTATTACACGTCTGCGCGTAGAAGTGGTTGATAAATCAAAAGTAGATGTAGCAGGTATTAAAGCTTTAGGCGCATCAGGTGTATTAGAAGTTGGAAACAATATGCAAGCTATCTTTGGTCCAAAATCAGATCAAATTAAACATGATATGGCCAAGATTATGAGTGGTGAAATTACGAAACCAAGTGAAACGACAGTGACTGAAGAAATGTCAGATGAACCAGTTCACGTAGAAGCACTTGGAACAACAGATATCTATGCACCAGGTGTCGGTCAAATCATTCCATTATCAGAAGTACCTGATCAAGTATTCGCTGGTAAAATGATGGGTGATGGTGTTGGCTTTATCCCTGAAAAAGGTGAAATTGTAGCACCGTTTGATGGTACAGTGAAAACAATCTTCCCTACGAAACATGCGATAGGATTAGAATCTGAAAGTGGTGTCGAAGTACTTATTCATATTGGTATCGATACAGTGAAACTGAATGGCGAAGGATTCGAAAGTCTGATTAACGTTGATGAAAAAGTAACACAAGGTCAACCATTAATGAAAGTGAATTTAGCATACTTGAAATCACACGCACCAAGCATCGTTACACCAATGATTATTACAAATCTTGAAAATAAAGAACTTGTCATTGAAGATGTACAAGATGCTGATCCAGGTAAGCTAATTATGACAGTCAAATAATGATTAAAAATGAAACAGCATATCAAATGAATGAACTTTTTGTCATTCGTAGTGCGTATGCGAAGTAGCGAGTTGAAACAGAATACGTTACAAAAGAGCTTGAGACATTAAGTTCTTAGGCAATGTAAAAAAGCTGATTTCTATTAATTATTTGATAGAAATTAGCTTTTTTGATATGTATTTTATAATGTACAGCTCGTTGAGCTGCTATTTTCCTTATATTAAGTGCCATTAATACAAAACCTAGCTCTCGTTTAACTTTATTTATTCCTCGAACTGACATACGAATGAAACTCAAAATAGCTTTCATAAATCCAAAAACAGGCTCTACATCAATTTTTCTTTGACTATAGATTTTTTTCGTTTCTGGTTCAGAACGCTTTTGATTAATTTGGGCTTTAAAGTATTCCCAATTATAATTCTTCATAATTTTCTTATTGGATTTCGAATTTGGCTTCATGCATTGATGTCTCAAAGAACATGATGAACAGTCATCACATTCATATAGTTTGAAGTCTCGTTTAAAACCATATCTATCATTATGGTATGCATATCTTTTAAAACCTATTCTTTTGTTATTAGGACATATAAATTCATCATTAAGTTCGTCATATTTCCAATTTTGAGTGTTGAAAATGGAATTAATGTTCCAGTATCTGTTGGATTTTGAAATAGGTCATAGGATAAAACAAATTGAGAATTTGTCGCTATTTGTAAATTGTATCCTGGCTTAAGTTGGCCATTTTTCATATGGTCTTCTTTCATTCTCATAAAAGTTGCATCATGATCAGTTTTAGAAAAGCTATTTCTATCTTTAAGAATCGATTTTTGCTCTTCATATTTACTTTTTCTTTCAGAATAATCATCAAATTTATTTTTGAACTTCTTAATCTTAGTTCTTTTTTACGGGTCTATTTTCTAATTTGAGCACAATCTTCGTTCTCAATAGAATGATTTAAATCTTCGATTTCTTTATCTAAATGACTACCAATTAAATCTATTTCTTCTATTGTTAAATCGCTATATCCATCTTCTTTTATCTCTGGTATTATTTTTCTTCAACTAAGTCACGATATAATGCTTTTGAATTTTCGTTCAATTTCGATTCGTGATTTTGAATACTTTTCTTCCACACAAATGTATATCTATTGGCATTAGCTTCTACTTTTGTACCATCAATAAAAATTGAATTATCATCAATAAGATTTTTCTTTAAACATTGACTATGGAACTGAATAAATAAAGATTCAATTAACGCATCAGTATTAGGATTCACTCTAAAACGATTAATAGTTTTATAAGAAGGTATTTGATCTTGAGCTAACTACATCATTCGAATACTGTCATGAAGTAATTTCTCTATTCTACGACCAGAAAATACAGATTGAGTATATGCATATAAGATGATTTTTAATATCATTTTTGGATGATAGGATGTTGCGCCACGATGATGTCTGAATTCATCGAATTCGCTATCAGGTATCGTTTCAAAAATTTCATTAACATATCGCGAAATATCATTTTGAGGAATTCTAACAGAAGTTTCTATTGGTAGTGTAAGTTGGGTCATGTTATAATTTTTATACATAAGGCACCTCGTTAATTTAGTTTAGTGGTATTTATTAAATTATGCGAAAGTGTCTTATTTTTTTAAAGTATTTCAAAGTAAAATTACATGTTAATACGTAGTACTAATGGCGAGACTCCTGAGGGAGCAGTGCCAGTCGAAGACCGAGGCTGAGACGGCACCCTAGGAAAGCGAAGCCATTCAATACGAAGTATTGTATAAATAGAGAACAGCAGTAAGATAATTTTCAATTAGAAAATATCTTACTGCTGTTTTTTTAGGGATTTATGTTCCAGCCTGTTTTTAGTGCGCAATGATGTATAGCAGATGTGTTGATGATAATAAGTTAAATATTAGTGTTAGATATAGAAAACATTGCTTATGTTTTTGTCACATTTTAGAAAAATGCATCTTCGCGACTAGCCAAATTAATAGTCTCATTGAAAAGTTTGATTTTCCGTAATAAAGTTCAATTGCTTGTATTTTTATCATGAAAGTAATAAAAATAAATTAACATGATTTTAAATCTATTTGTAAGATAAGGAGATTTGTCATTATGACAACAGAAGGTCTATTAGTTGCAGAGAAAGAAATCGAAGTGAATGGTTACGACATTGATGCGATGGGTGTCGTTAGTAATATCGTTTATATTAGATGGTTCGAAGATTTGAGAACAGCATTTATTAATCAGCACATGAATTACTCAACAATGATCAATCAAGGCATTTCACCTATACTTATGAAAACGGAAGCAGAGTATAAAGTACCTGTCACAATACATGACAAACCAGTAGGTCGTATTTACTTAGTTAAAGCAAGCAAGATGAAATGGGTGTTTCAGTTTGAAATTGTGTCCGCACATGGCGTGCATTGTATTGGTACACAGACAGGCGGTTTTTACAGATTGAGCGATAAGAAGATAACCTCTGTGCCACAAGTGTTTCAAGACATTTTAGCAACAAAATAATGACTTCATTTTAAAATATAAAAAGTAAGAAGGTGTTCGAAATGGTTAAGCAATTAAATAGTGTCGAAGCATTCCGTGAATTTATTCATCAATATCCGTTAGCAGTCGTACATGTCATGCGCGATCAGTGTAGCGTGTGTCATGCCGTTTTACCACAAATTGAAGACTTGATGCAATCATATCCCAATGTGCCATTAGCTGTGATTAATCAAAGTCAGGTGGAAGCTATTGCTGGAGAATTAAATATTTTCACTGTACCTGTGGATTTAATTTTTATGAATGGAAAAGAAATGCATCGTCAAGGGCGTTTTATCGATATGCAACGTTTTGAACATCATCTTAAGCAAATGAATGATAGTGTGAATAACGATGTCGATGAGCATGAATATCGCAAATGATTAGCATTGCTAAGATTATGTAGACATCATAACTTATTTCCCAGTAAATATTGGTAGTAATAAGAATCAGCATGGTACATTAATACTATAGTAGAAATCATCAAAGAGGAGTGACGACAAATGCGTAAAAAATGGTCTACACTTGCGTTTGGATTTTTAGTAGCAGCATACGCACATATTAGAATTAAAGAAAAACGCAGTGTGAAAAGTTATATGTTAGAACAAGGTATACGATTATCTAGAGCTAAGCGTCGTTTTATGTATAAAGAAGAAGCGATGAAAGCATTAGAAAAAATGGCGCCACAGACAGCAGGTGAATATGAGGGCACCAATTATCAGTTTAAGATGCCAGTAACAGTGGATAAGCACTACGGTTCAACCGTTTATACCGTTAACGATAAACAAGATAAGCATCAACGCGTTATATTATATGCACATGGAGGGGCATGGTTCCAAGACCCACTCAAAATTCATTTCGAATTTATTGATGAACTTGCAGAAACACTCAATGCTAAAGTCATCATGCCAGTATATCCGAAGATTCCGCATCAAGATTATCAAGCGACGTATGTACTTTTTGAAAAGTTGTACCATGATTTATTGAATCAAGTAGCAGATTCTAAACAAATCGTTGTAATGGGTGACTCTGCGGGCGGTCAAATTGCTTTATCATTTGCTCAATTGTTAAAAGAAAAACATATTGTGCAACCAGGACATATTGTATTAATTTCACCAGTTTTAGATGCAACGATGCAGCATCCTGAAATTCCTGACTACTTAAAGAAAGACCCAATGGTAGGTGTGGATGGCAGTGTGTTCTTAGCTGAACAATGGGCAGGGGACACGCCTTTAGATAACTACAAAGTATCACCAATTAATGGTGACTTAGATGGTTTAGGTCGTATTACATTAACTGTTGGCACAAAAGAAGTACTGTACCCAGATGCTTTGAACTTATCGCAATTGTTGAGTGCGAAAGGTATCGAACATGACTTTATACCTGGATATTACCAATTCCATATTTATCCAGTATTTCCGATACCAGAGCGCCGACGCTTTTTATACCAAGTGAAAAATATTATTAATTAAAATAAAAAACTCTGATATCACCTACAAGGTAGCTACATTGTTAAATAATAGTTACTTGCTAAAGTGATTATCAGAGTTTTCTTATTCATCTAATGCTTCAGGTTGTCTTTTAAGTGATAGTAATAAAATTAAAATCATAATAAGAATGATGCCTACGATTTGAAATGGTTTGAATGCCACATGTAACCATAGACTGCTTGCGATAACGGCTACGACAGGTTCAACAGTTCCGAATAATGTTGTTTCTTTCGCTGATATGTATTGTAAACTGTCGATAAAGAAATAAAATGCGAGTGCGGTACCACCGATAATACCAAAGATTAAAAATAATATAATTGATATGTCCCATTTAGTGATATCAATGTGCCAAATTGGATGGCGTAAATTCATCGCAACACCAGAAATAAGCATTGCCCACCCGACAATTAGAATCGAACCGAAGCGGTTAAGTAGGTCTGAAGGATAAATTGTGTAAAAAGCGAGTGCTACACCAGCTAAAATACCCCAGAATAAACTTGCAGGATTGACGACTAAATTAGAAAATGAACCATTCGTTAATAATAAAAATGTTCCTAATAGTGTCATGATAATAGCAAGCACATCAAATAATGTTAGTTTTGCAACGCCTCTTATGACAAACCAAATAATAATATAAACTGGCGCAATGTATTGTAGTAATGTTGCAATCGCAGCATTACCTGTATTAATAGATGCCATATAAGCATATTGTACAACTAACATGCCCAGTATACTGAAGATAAGTAATTTGCCTAACATACGTCGATCTTGGAATACGCTAAATATTGAACGTTTGGGTTGCATCATTTTGTACATAATAAGTAAGAAAACACCACTGACTACAAGTCGAGCAGTGACGTACCAATCGACATTAATATTCTTATATTTGAACAAGAAATCAGAAACAGTACCACCTAATCCCCATAAACAAGCACCGACAATGGCAAGTATAATTCCTTTTAAACGCAAAGCTGAATGATTGTTCGCCAAGTATCTCACCCCTTTAAAACTTAACACCAACAACATAAAATATGTCGGTGTATGATAATGATTTAATTCATTATATCGACTTTTAAGAAAGAGTGAAATGAGAAAATAAAAAAATCATCTAAGATGTAGTGGTCTAGATGATAGATAAATGAATCGATATGGGAAATGAATGTTGAAACACAGAGGATAAACTATTTAAATGAGATTTCAGGAAGACTCAAATGTTTTTGCGTAAGAGATCCATGATGAGAATGCTGACTATCTAAAACGAAATGTGATACATCATGTCCAGTCATACTCGTATATAAAATAATGACTAAATAAGAAGTGAACGTTATAAAGATAAGTGCTAAATAGATAGAAATTGCAACTTTAACGGAATGACTCAATTGCATCTTTATCGCCTCCACTAAGTTATACTAAATATTTTCATCTTCAGTATAAACAGCCATTGTTAAGTTGATGTAAATTTAGCTTTAAAAAAAGTAAAGATTCAACCTATAGACTATAATCATTCCTATCAGAAAACTAAAAATAATATCCTACTTTAATTATCTTATTGCAAATATATGTGTAATAAGTTATTTTTGAATATAGTGTGCGGTTTTATAAACACAGCACAAAAACAAAAATAAATAGCTCGAAAGATAAAATGTATAAATATTAAAAATTTTTAGAAATATTACTCACTTTCAGATGTAAAAAAGTTATCAAAAAACTTTCACACAACTGTTTGAAATATAGAGTGAAAAGTTAATTAGTAAATATTAATGACAACATAAGTAGTTTTTGAAACAATCCATTTTAAAAATCTTTCACAAATATGAAATATTTCACTTAAATATTTGATTTGATAACAGATAAAAGTTGAAAACGTTTTCTTAAGGGTGTACGATGTTTATGGTCTGAAAATAAAATAAACATAGAGAGAGGTTTTTGGGAAATGGATATTCTGTTAGGTGTAGGCACATTAGTCTTGGTTTTAGTGATCATGACGCTATTTTTAAAGTATGCACCGTACGGTAAACAAGGACTACAAGCATTATCCGGTGCAGCTTGTGCGACATTTCTACCACAAGCATTCTTAAGTTATGCTATTGGTGGCGTATTTGATATTAAATTTCTACAAGATATTGGGGATTTAGCAGGAAGTTTAAGCGGTATTGCAGTAGGTATTTTAACGTGCTTAAACTTAGGCGTTGCACCAGTATTTGCGGTCATTGTTGGTTTAGTATTACATGACTTTAAATTATTACCAGCATTTATCGCAGCTTATGGCGTAGCTTTTTTAATTAAATGGATTGAAAAGAAAGTTCCAGAAGGCTTGGACTTAATTGTGGTGATCTTATTTGCACCAGCAATTGCTTTCGGACTTGCATCAATCATTACACCTGGTGTGCTAGCAACATTAAAACAAATAGGTAGTGCTGTCACTGCGGTAGGTGATAACAATCCATATGCATTAGCGGTCATTTTAGGACTAGTGATTCCTGTTACAGGTATGACACCGCTAAGTTCAATGGTATTAACAAGTTTATTAGGACTGACAGGTGTTCCTATGGCTATTGGAGCACTAACATGTACAGGTAGCTCATTTGTTAACCTTATTTTATTCCGAAAATTAAACATTGGTGGACCGTCAAAAGCATTTGCAGTTTGTATTGAGCCATTGACGCAAATTGATTTAATAGCGCAATATCCAGTACAACTATATGGTACAAATGCACTGATTGGGGTCGTCAACGCATGTATCGTGACATTTAGCGGACTAGTAATAGGTGTCAAAGGTATGGCAACACCAATTGCAGGCGCCATCGTATTGTTTGGCTTTAATAATGCAGTGACATCAATTGTAACAATCGCAACAGTGATTATTGTCAGCATTGTCTTAGCCTATATTATTGGAACACTAATTAATAAGTTTAATTTAATGAATATCAACTTTAAAATGCCGAGCAAAAAGAATCATATTAAGGAGAGTGTTTAATTATGGCAAAGAGCTATGATTATCAAAGTGCTTTCGATATTATCGGACCAGTTATGATGGGCCCTTCAAGTTCTCATACGGCTGGTGCAGTAAAGATTGGGAATTCAGCACGCGCAATATTGGGAGATATTCCTAAAAATATTGAAATACATTATTATGAATCATTTGCTCAAACACACCAAGGACATGGTACAGATGTCGCTATTGTGGGTGGAGCAATGGGATATTCAACATTTGATAACCGAATTAAATCTTCATTAGAAATTGCAGCTGATGATGGTATTAAAATAGATATCATCGAAGAAGAAGGCGATAGTATTGGTCAACATCCAAACTGTGCTTATATTAAATCATCTCGTAATGATGGTCGCTACATTGAAATTATCGGTATTTCAATCGGTGGTGGTACAATTAAAATTAAAGGTATTCATATAAATGGACTAGAAGTAGATTTAAATCATGGATTACCAATTTTAGTTGTCGACGGAAATATGACTAAAGCACAAGTAAATCATTTCATTAATGATATCAACGATATGAAATTAGACTGTAAAGATGAATTTATTAAGATAGATGAAGATAAATGCTTGGTTGTAATACCATTAAATAAAGCAATCTCAGAATCGACATTAAATACAATTAAAGAGAAATACAGTGACGTAAACGTTTCCTATATAAATTAGAGGGGGAATAAACATGTTTGATTCAATTAGAGAGACTATAGATTATGCCGTAGAAAATAATATATCATTTGCGGATATCATGGTTAAAGAAGAAATGGAATTAAGCGGTAAATCACGTGATGAAGTGCGAGCGCAAATGAAACAAAATTTAGATGTCATGCGAGACGCAGTAATCAAAGGGACGACAGGTGATGGCGTTGAAAGTGTAACGGGCTACACTGGTCATGACGCTGCTAAACTACGTGATTATAATGAAACACATCATGCTTTGTCTGGATATGAAATGATTGACGCAGTCAAAGGTGCCATTGCAACAAATGAAGTCAATGCTGCGATGGGTATTATTTGTGCAACGCCAACAGCTGGTTCCTCGGGTACCATTCCCGGTGCACTTTTTAAATTAGAAAAAACACATGATTTAACAGAAGAGCAAATGATTGATTTCTTATTCACTTCAGCGTTGTTTGGGCGTGTCGTAGCAAACAATGCAAGTGTAGCTGGTGCAACAGGTGGCTGCCAAGCTGAAGTTGGTTCAGCATCTGCAATGGCGGCAGCTGCAGCAGTAGCTATATTCGGAGGATCACCAGAAGCATCCGGGCACGCTATGGCATTAGCGATAAGCAATTTATTAGGATTAGTTTGTGACCCAGTAGCCGGACTTGTTGAAATTCCTTGTGTTATGAGAAATGCAATTGGTTCGGGTAACGCTTTAATTTCAGCAGATTTAGCATTAGCAGGTATTGAAAGTAGAATACCTGTTGATGAAGTTATTGAAGCAATGGATAAGGTTGGTCGTAACCTTCCTGCATCATTACGTGAAACTGGATTGGGTGGACTAGCAGGCACACCAACTGGCGAAGCAATTAAACGTAAAATCTTTGGCACAGCTGAAGATATGGTTAAAAATAATTAATGAGATAACAATAAGATATTGATAAAAAAGAAGCATCTGTCTGGATCATTAGTACCAGATAGATGCTTCTTAATTATCTCTGAAGAAGTTGAAAAATTTATGGGAAATACATGCTAATCAAAATAGTGATTGCAAAAGCGCCCCCGTATATCTAAAATAACTTAAAAGGAGTGATGATATGCTAAGACTATCAATCATCTTTATAGCATTCATCATTAACACAACGATTACATATGGATATACGACTGAGGGAACGTGGGTCAATCTATTATTTAAATCTTTATCGCTCAGCATGATTATCGTTTTCATGTTCTACTATATTCGTTTTGTTATTGAGAAAAAGCGTTAAATCAAAGCTATGGGGATAGTATTTGAAAAGAAAAAATAAAAGGGACGATGTAAATTGTCCCTGAGAAGTTTAAAATTTTATATGTTGGCTTGTTATGTTAAGTGAATTGACATGGTCGTCTTGTTTATATTATGTGATTCAAACATTACTAGTCTTGTAAATCTAATTCGTAAAATGCTAAATCTAACCATTGATTAAATTTAAAACCTACATTGGTCAGTGTGCCGGCATGCTTAAAAGCAAACTTTTGATGCAACTGAATACTCGCTTTGTTGGAAGCATCAATGCCTGCAACTAGCGCACGATAACCTTTAGCTTTTGCTTCCACAATTAAATGGTGTAGTAATTGACTAGCAATACCTTTTCCTCTAGCTGAAGCATCGACATAAATAGAATGTTCGATTGTATATAGGTATGCTGGCCAAGGTCTAAACGAACCGAACGTCGCAAACCCTAAGACACTTCCATTTTCCTCAAATACAAAGATAGGCTCATGCTTACGTTGTTTCGTTTCAAACCATGCGACACGTTCGTCTATGGTTTGTGGTTCATAAGTATAAACAGCTGTAGTATTGATAATGGCATCATTGTATATCACTAATATAGCGTTTAAATCCTCTTTTTTAGCGCATCTAATCATAACAATTCCCCCTTAGTAATTATTAAAAGCGTTTCGTTATTTGAATGCAAATATGTGTAATGAAATCTAACGTAAAAGCATACATGTAAATTTTATAGTATAAAATGAATTGCTATGAGTCACTTTGAAATTAATGGTATACTATATGAAATGTTAATAGGCATTGTGAAATGTATAAAAGGAGCCTTAACGTATGAAAAAATGGACAAATCGATTAATGACAATCGCTGGTGTGGTACTTATCCTAGTGGCAGCATATTTGTTTGCTAAACCACATATCGATAATTATCTTCACGATAAAGATAAAGATGAAAAGATTGAACAATATGATAAAAATGTAAAAGAACAGGCGAGTAAGGATAAAAAGCAGCAAGCTAAACCTCAGATTCCGAAAGATAAATCGAAAGTGGCAGGCTATATTGAAATTCCAGATGCTGATATTAAAGAACCAGTATATCCAGGACCAGCAACACCTGAACAATTAAATAGAGGTGTAAGCTTTGCAGAAGAAAACGAATCACTAGATGATCAAAATATTTCAATTGCAGGGCACACTTTCATTGACCGTCCGAACTATCAATTTACAAATCTTAAAGCAGCCAAAAAAGGTAGTATGGTGTACTTTAAAGTTGGTAATGAAACACGTAAGTATAAAATGACAAGTATAAGAGATGTTAAGCCTACAGATGTAGAAGTTCTAGATGAACAAAAAGGTAAAGATAAACAATTAACATTAATTACTTGTGATGATTACAATGAAAAGACAGGCGTTTGGGAAACACGTAAAATCTTTGTAGCTACAGAAGTTAAATAATCCATTACGCTAATGGATGAATATATTGAGTGGAAAACAGTCTTGATTGCGAGACTGTTTTTTTGTTTGGTCTGAGGTAACAATGACGACGTGTCATTGGTGGAGATTGTAAAAATACATAATAAAAAGGAGCGACAATGGATGCCGCTCCTTTTTATGTACTACATACCGATTTTCAACCATCTCTTTCTACTTAGTAATAAGACAATAGTATTAACTATAAATAGAAGAACGAAGAATGATACTGTATTTATAATTTCAGTAGGACATATAAATGTTGACTCGTTATTCAATATTTTTTCTACGGCACGATACATCGTGTTGCTCGCCTCAAATGGAGCAACGATACCAAATATATTTTTATTAATGGCAACTAAGATGACTGAACCAATCCAATATACAATACTGATACCTAAGCTGATTAAAATGTTAGGTGAAACCATACTAATTGTTCCAACAACTAAGATATATTGTAAGATAACGAGTGAAAATAAGATTATTAATAGTAAGTAATGTGAGAAATCCGAATATATAATTGAAATAATAGTGATACTTAGAATTATGAACACTAAACATTCAAAAAATAACACTGCTACCTTTTTATAGAAGAAGGTAAAGATATTATCGCCAATCAGCTTGTAAAATAATATATTTTTATTCGAATACTCTTTATTAATAAAATATGCAATAACAAATGAAAATAGTAAGAACCCTAATTGCGTTGCAACAGTATATGAACTGAAGAAAAACTGGCTATAGCTTAAACTTTTAACTTTGTCTATTCCTATTGGTAAAAAATACCCAAGTAAGAAAAGGAATATGAATAGCACACCAAGCGTGTAAATAATTTTATTGGAAATACTTTTTTTAAATTCTAATTTCAAAGTGGACACCTCAATTATAAATTAATGTAATCATTTATGACTTCTTCTTTTGATTGGTACTCTTCTATTTGAAGGTCTTTAAAAATAAAGTATTTACCCGGCAAAGCACTTAAATCGGATAAATTATGTGTAATATTGATAATAGTTTTAGTTTGATGGCTTTGAATAAAATCATTTAAAAATTCATAAATTTCATTAACTGTTTTCTTGTCTAAAGCGTTTGTAACTTCATCTAATATGATTAAATCATGATCTTCCAATAAGAAACTTAATAATTTAAGCTTTTGTTTTTGACCATCACTCAAGTTTTTTAGTAGTACGTTAGACGGTATTGCTTCGATGTTTAGTATGTTATAAATCTTATCGAATGTTTGTCGATTGTTTTCAAATTTTGATTTTAACAATGATAATAAAAAATCTTTTGTTATATCATTAGGAATATTTGATGAACTTGATATTAAGGTTACATTTTGAGAAATGGACTTAGGGATATTTCCACTATTATTTAGTAAGAAATCTTTAGCTAATAAAGATTTTCCTACACCATTTTTACCAACAATGTGATTGATCTGACCAAGATAGAAATTTAAATCACAATTGTCAACTAGTTGTTTGTTTTTAACTTTTAAAGAATAGTTATTTAGTTTCATGTATACAACTCCTATGTATAAAGGGATTTATTACACCGATATTTAATTGTATTTTTGAAAATTCTTTCACATTATGTATAGATGTTATAAATTAGTATATCACACTATATTTTGTCCAAATGATAAATATATCGTTATATTTTTACAATATTCTGAAATTTATGTTCGCCTTCGAATGCTATATCCAGTGTAATGTGTTTTGCATATATGAAAGCAATTTCAAAATGTGAATATAGGTTCATTGTGGTATGACAAACTTCATTGCTTGTCATGAGATGGATATAATGAAGACGACTAAAAGAGCAATGAGGAGGATAATCATGGTTAAGGCTATTGCGGTAGATATGGACGGGACGTTTTTAGATTCGAAAAAGACATACGATAAACCAAGATTTGAAGCGATTTTTACTGAACTTAGAAATAGAGATATTACATTTATTGCTGCGAGTGGCAATCAATATGCGAAGTTGAAGTCTATTTTCGGGGATAGAGATATGTATTTTATTTCTGAAAATGGTGCAGTTATTTATAAAGGCAATGAGTTATATAATTATAAAAGCTTTAATCGTCAGGTGTTTCAACAGGTTGTCGATTACTTAAATATGAACCAAGGTATTGATCAACTCGTCATCTGTGGTTTGAAAAGCGCGTATATTTTGAAACATACTTCTGAAGCATTTAAAGAAGATACGAGATTTTATTATCATCAGTTAAAAGAAATTGATAGTCTACAACAATTACCTGAGGATGATTATGTCAAAATAGCATTTAATATTAATCGTGAGACGCATCCGAATGTTGACGAAGAAGTAGCAACGCAATTCAGCAATGATATTAAACTTGTCTCAAGTGGGCACGATAGTATTGATATTATTATGCCAAACATGACTAAAGGGCAGGCATTAAAACGATTGTTAGATAAATGGGAAATGTCTCCTTCAGAGCTCATGGCCTTTGGAGATGCGAATAATGATAAAGATATGCTAGCGTTCGCTAAGCATAGTTATGTGATGGAAAATAGTCATGATGAAGAATTGTTCAATATTGCCTCTGCTGTCGCTCCAAGTAACGATAAGCAAGGTGTTTTAACAATTATCGAACAAGAAGTATTGAACAAGTAGGTAGTACATCATCAATGAAGTAGCTATTATGATACTAAATACATGTTAAATGAAAACTCTGAATACGAATCATCAAATATTAATATATCTCAAACAGGTTAGACAATAATGCCATAGTAAAATAAGCGCACTAAAATCATTTGAATAGATGATAAAATAAAGCGGATTTTAATCAAATCGATTTTGATACAGATATACAAAATAAAACAATTCATGATTTTGAATACTTTTCTTCCACGCAAATGTATACCTATTGGCATTAGCTTCTACTTTTGTACATCAATAAAAATCGAATTATCATCAATAAGGTTTTGCTTTAAACATTGACTATGAAACTGGATAAATAAAGATTCAATTAATGCATCAGTATTAGGATTTACTCTAAAACGATTAATAGTTTTATAAGAAGGTGTTTGATTTTGAGCTAACCACATCATTCGAATACTGTCATGAAGTAGTTTCTCTATTCTACGACCAGAAAATACAGATTGAGTGTATGCATATAAGATAATTTTTACATCATTTTTGGATGATAAGATGTTGCGCCACGATGGTGTCTGAATTCATCGAATTCACTATTAGGTATCGTTTCAACAATTTCATTAACATATCGCGAAATATCAATTTGAGGAATTCTAACAGAAGTTTCTATTGGTAGTGTAAGTTGGATCAAGTTATAATTTTTATACATAAGGCACTTCATTAATTTAGTTTAGTGGTATTTATTAAATTATACGAAGGGACCCAACACAGAAAATTCAAATTATTGAATTAAACATTTATGTGCAAGTTTGGCAAAGTGTCTTATTTTTTAAATTATTTAAAAGTAAAATTACATGTTAATACGTAGTATTAATGGCGAGACTCCTGAGGGAGCAGTGCCAGTCGAAGACCGAGGCTGAGACGGCACCCTAGGAAGGGACCCATCATCAAAAATTCTATTTATAGAATTTTACAGTAATGTGCCAGATGGGCATAGCGAAGCCATTCAATACGAAGTATTGTATAAATATAGAACAGCAGTAAGATATCTTCTAATTGAAAATTATCTTACTGCTGTTTTTTAGGGATTTATGTCCCAGCCTGTTTAAATATATATTAATTTAAACGTGTTTCACATGTACCAGTGTTAATGACAGATAATGCTGCGTTTAAACCACCTTCAACAAGGTTTTGTACTGCTTCATCAGAGAAGAAAGCAATATGTGGTGTTACTAAAATTCTTTCATGTTCGATTAACTCTAATAATGTTTTATCGTCAATGTCTTTATTAGTCCAGTCATTTGTGAAGTATGCTGCTTCATTTTCATAAGTATCAATCGCAGCACCTAACAAAGTACCATCGTTCACTGCAGCGATTAAATCAGGTGTATTGATGACTGCACCACGTGCTGCGTTAACTAAGATTGCACCTTTTTTCACATGATTAAACATTGCTTTATCGAATAAATGATAGCTTTCTTTGTTCGCTGGAACATGTAAAGAAATAATATCGGCATCTTTAATAGCTTCTTTAACACTATCTTTATAAGTTAAAAAGTCTAAATCTTTATTAGGATAGGCGTCATAAGCTGTAATTGTAGCACCAAATCCTGCATATATTTTAGCTGTAGCAGCACCGATACGACCCGTACCAATAATTGCAACAGTCATATTTTTAACTGGTTTAGACATGATTTCTGCTTGCCAAGTAAAATCATGTGCTTGTACACGGCGTTCAATATCTGGGAAGCGACGCACTAATTGTAGGGCGATAGAAACAGAATACTCTGCAATTGTTTCAGGTGAATAACTAGGAACGTTAGATATCACAATGTTGTGTTTTTTAGCTAAATCTAAATCATACATATCAAATCCAGCAGTACGTTGTGCAATTTGTTTAATACCGTAAGATTCTAATTTAGGATAAACGTCATTTTCTAACTTACCAAATTGCATTGTAGTTACGCCATCGTAATCTTTTAATTGATCGACTGTAGCACTTGATAATAGCTCTTTAGAAGTAGTTACTTCGACATTATTCTTTTTTCCCCAATTTAATGCCATCTCTTTCTCATAATCACGCGTACCAAAGAACATAATTTTTGTCATTATTAAAAACCTCGCTTTTAAAAGATTGAAAAGTAAATGAGTGAAATTAAAGATTATGTACATTAAAATCACGCCACAATTTAATTGTGAAAAATATCACAAATATATTATAACACTAAATTTTCCAAAATTCAAAAGTGTGTTTTATTGCAGAAAACTTATAACATGTACACAAGTTATAGTGAATTGCAAACGGATTACTTTAGTCTTTTTAAAACATGAAGTATAATTTGTATAGTAATAAATATAAAAATTGGAGGCTATGTTCAATGAGCAATATGAATCAAACAATTATGGATGCATTTCATTTCAGACATGCGACTAAGCAATTCGATCCACAAAAGAAAGTTTCGAAAGAAGATTTTGAAACAATATTAGAGTCAGGTAGATTGTCTCCAAGTTCTCTTGGGTTAGAACCTTGGAAGTTTGTCGTGATTCAAGATCAAGCGTTACGTGATGAATTAAAAGCGCACAGTTGGGGCGCAGCAAAGCAATTAGATACAGCGAGCCATTTTGTGCTAATTTTTGCGCGTAAAAATGTAACGTCAAGATCACCGTATGTACAACATATGTTAAGAGATATTAAAAAATATGAGGCACAAACGATTCCAGCTGTTGAACAAAAATTCGATGCATTCCAAGCAGATTTTCATATTTCCGATAATGATCAAGCCTTGTATGATTGGTCAAGTAAACAAACGTATATCGCATTAGGCAATATGATGACGACAGCTGCATTATTAGGTATTGATTCATGCCCGATGGAAGGTTTTAGTCTGGATACAGTGACAGACATTTTAGCAAATAAAGGTATCTTAGATACTGAGCAATTTGGTTTATCAGTGATGGTTGCATTTGGCTACAGACAACAAGATCCACCGAAAAATAAAACACGCCAAGCTTATGAAGATGTTATTGAATGGGTTGGACCAAAAGAATAAATAGAATACCGTATGTCTAAATATATAAAATTAAAAAGTTAGCAATAAAAAAGCCTGCGATTACATAAATGAATCGCAGGCTTTTGCGTGAAAAAATTGTATTAATAAAGTATGGATGTTTATTTTTCTGGAACAAGGTCAGTATTTGAATGAACTGTGATGCCAAACCCTTCTGGTGCCGTAAATGTATGTGTTGAGGCGTCGGGTTGATAAATATCAACATGTGTTAATCCATAACTTTGTGCATTGTTTTGTCTTGCTTGATTAGATTGCCAAGTGTTAGCGGCAATATGATGGTGATAGTGATTCGTTGACATAAATAGCGCACGTGGAAAATCAGACACATGTTGGAATCCTAATTGTTCAATGTAACATTGATATGCTGCGTCTAAATCATGTGTTTTTAAATGTAAGTGTCCAATCATGCCTTTTGCTGGCATTCCTTGCCAACCTTCATCAGTACGATGTGTTAATAAAGTTTGGCTATCAACTTCTAAAGTATCCATTTTAACTTTGCCATTTTGCCATTCCCATGAAGATGAAGGTCTATCGCGATAGACTTCAATACCATTACCTTCGGGGTCGTTGAAATATAAAGCTTCACTGACTAAATGATCACCAGCGCCAATGCCCATATTTTTTTGTGCCACGAAATATAAGAAGTTAGCTAGATCCTCAGTAGTTGGTAATAAAAATGCTATATGAAAAAGTCCTGCTTCACGTGGGGAAGTCTGACGGCCGTCTTCTAATAAATGTAACGTTAGAGTATGGCCACCAGTCCCAACAGATAATACGGTTGTGTTATCGTCAGAACTTTTAACGGATAGTCCTAAAATGTTTTTGTAAAATGTTGTCATTAAGTCTAAGTCTCTTACGTTCAGTTCAATGTTTGTCACTTGTGTTGCTGTTTTATCGTGAAATGCCATTATGCATCGCCTCTTTTTCTATTTTTCTATAAGTTAGTATAAAAAGTATACCAGAAAAGAAAATGAATTGACAGCATAAAGTTTGAAATGCAAAATAACTAGTCGTTTTGCAATTTTATATTGATGCGAACAAATAAAAAGCGATGGCACAGTTGCACCATCGCAAAATTTATTTAACCAAGATATACATCTTGATATGAATCTTCTTTTTCTAACATATGTTTGGCAAATGAACATGAGGCAATGATTTTTAAATGATTTTCGCGAGCATGTTCAACAACTGCTTTAACTAGTTTTTTGCCAACACCTTGACCACCGAGTTCATCAGATACGCCTGTATGATCAATGTTAATTTCATTATTATCCACAAAACGGTATGTGATTTCAGCTAAAGCATGATTTTCATCATCACCAATATAGAATTTGTTCTCGCCTTGTTTAATTTCAAGGTTACTCATACATATCAACTCCTATCATGATTGATTATAGTATTTCCCTATTCTATTTTAACTTAAACGAAGTCAAAGGTGCATGACAGTCATGTGACGACATTGCCACATTTATGTAGTCGTTTTTATTAAGCGCAGTTTGAAATAAAGATGAAAACACGTATCTTGACATTAAATCTATTCAGCTATATAATTTATCTCGAAATCGAAATAAAATGAAAAAGTTGGTGATGATATGGATCGAACGAAACAATCGCTCAATGTCTTTGTCGGAATGAATAGAGCATTAGACACATTAGAGCAAATTACAAAAGAAGACGTAAAACGTTATGGATTAAATATTACTGAATTTGCAGTGCTTGAGTTGCTTTATAATAAAGGTCCGCAACCAATTCAACGTATTAGAGACCGCGTATTAATTGCAAGTAGCAGCATTTCATATGTTGTAAGTCAATTAGAGGACAAAGGTTGGATTACACGTGAAAAGGATAAAGATGATAAACGTGTATATATGGCTTGTTTAACTGAAAAAGGTCAAAGTCAAATGGCAGATATTTTCCCTAAGCATGCTGAGACATTAACAAAAGCGTTTGATGTGTTAACAAAGGATGAATTAACAATCTTACAACAAGCGTTTAAGAAACTAAGTGCACAATCTACAGAAGTGTAAGGCGTGCACTAAAAATTTACATTAAAATATCTCGATTTCGAGATAAATACACTAAAAAGACAAAGAGGGTATATAAAATGGCAAATAATCATGAATTATTAGGTATTCACCATGTTACTGCAATAACAGATAATGCAGAACGTAATTATAAATTTTTTACAGAAGTACTAGGCATGCGCTTAGTTAAAAAGACAGTCAATCAAGATGATATTTATACGTATCATACATTTTTTGCAGATGATGTAGGTTCAGCAGGTACAGATATGACATTCTTCGATTTCCCAGATATTCCTAAAGGGCAGGCTGGAACAAATTCTATTACAAGACCGTCTTTTAGAGTGCCTAACGATGACGCATTAACATATTATGAACAGCGCTTTGATGAGTTTGGTGTCAAACACGAAGGTATTCAAGAACTATTTGGTAAAAAAGTGTTGCCATTTGAAGAAGTCGATGGCCAAGTGTATCAATTAATTTCAGATGAGTTAAATGAAGGTGTAGCACCTGGTGTACCTTGGAAGAATGGACCGGTTCCAGTAGATAAAGCGATTTATGGATTAGGACCCATTGAAATTAAAGTAAGTTATTTTGACGACTTTAAAAATATTTTAGAGACTGTTTACGGTATGACAACTATTGCGCATGAAGATAATGTCGCATTACTTGAAGTTGGCGAAGGAGGCAATGGTGGCCAGGTAATCTTAATAAAAGATGATAAAGGGCCAGCAGCACGTCAAGGTTATGGTGAGGTACATCATGTGTCATTTCGTGTGAAAGATCATGATGCAATAGAAGCGTGGGCAACGAAATATAAAGAGGTAGGTATTAACAACTCAGGCATCATTAATCGTTTCTATTTTGAAGCATTATATGCACGTGTGGGGCATATTTTAATAGAAATTTCAACAGATGGACCAGGATTTATGGAAGATGAACCTTATGAAACATTAGGCGAAGGGTTATCATTACCACCATTTTTAGAAAATAAAAGAGAATATATAGAATCGGAAGTTAGACCTTTTAATACGAAGCGTCAACATGATTAATTGGAATGAGGAGGATTTGTGATGGAACATATTTTTCGTGAAGGACAAAAAGGTGCGCCAACGCTAATATTGTTGCATGGTACAGGTGGTGATGAGTTCGATTTATTGCCATTAGGCGAAGCATTGAATGAAAATTATCACTTGTTAAGTATTAGAGGACAAGTTTCAGAAAATGGGATGAACCGTTATTTCAAACGTCTTGGTGAAGGTGTTTATGATGAAGAAGATTTGGCATTTCGTGGACAAGAATTGTTAACGTTCATTAAAGAAGCTGCTGAACGTTATGAATTTGATATTGAAAAGGCTGTGCTTGTTGGATTTTCAAATGGATCAAATATAGCAATTAACTTAATGTTGCGTTCAGAAGCACCATTTAAAAAAGCATTGTTATATGCACCGTTATATCCAATTGAAGTAACGTCAACGAAGAATTTATCAGATGTCAGTGTGTTGCTTTCTATGGGGAAACATGATCCAATTGTACCATTAGCTGCAAGTGAACAAGTCATTAACTTGTTTAAGACACGTGGGGCACAAGTCGAAGAAGTTTGGGTGAATGGTCATGAAATTACAGAAACTGGATTAACGGCTGGTCAACAAATACTTGGGAAATAACAGTTCTATTAAGAAGCGGACAGATGGAAAAGATTTTTACTTTTCATCTGCCCGCTTTTTTGATTTTGAAGTGTTGTACTAAATTTTACAATAGTATAGATATTTTAATCGATATGAGATTTGCCGGTAATACGCTTAATTAAACCTTTATAGAGTACAGGTATGAGTAAGATGAAACCGAACAATCCCATAATAGGGAATACTTTTCCAATTAATGAAATGAAACCGATAAATGTACTAATATAAGTGATGACAGCCATTGTAATAATAATGATGAAGTAACGTCTGCTAAATGGAACGCTGAAACGTGACGCAAATGCATACATTAATCCAACAACAGTATTGTAGATGACAAGTATCATAATGACAGACATAATAATACCGATTGACGGAGACATTTGTGTCGCTAATTTTAATGTAGGTAAGTCGACGTGTTTAATTTTATCGAATTGAGAAATTAAACCTAGGTTAATCATCATGAGTAAAAATGTAATGATTAAACCGCCAATCAAGCCCCCGTATAACGTTGAGTCACGATACTTAACTTTACTACCCATCACTGATAAGAAGCTGAAGGCAGCAGCAATTTGCAAGCTTGCATAGTTAATTGCATCAAACCACCATCCAGGTGATAATGATTTCTGCTTATGAATCTGAGCATCATTATTAGCGGCAGTAAAATCAAGATGACTCGTTGTGAAATAGTAGACCGCAATCATAATGACAATCGCAATTAAAAATGGGGTAACACCGCCAAGCACAGCAATTAAACGATCGAATTTTAGAAACAGTGTTGCTAAAATAAAGGCGACTAATATGAGTGCGCTCAGCCAATACGGTAAGTTGAAACTTTGATGAATGGTTGAAGCGCCACCTGCAGTCATAATAATAGCTAAAGACAACATAAACATTGTCAAAATAATATCAAAACCTCTTGCAATAGAGGGATATAAGAAATAGTTAATTGAATCAGAATGATTTCTAGACTTTAGATGATGACCTGTATGCATGACAATCATTCCACCTAAAGTAATCAATAGTCCTGTCACAATAATGCCTGAAATGCTATACACGCCATGACTTGTGAAAAACTGGAAAATTTCTTGACCAGTAGCAAAGCCGGCACCAACGACAACACCAACAAAGGCAAATGCCACAATAATGGACTCTTTTAAGATACGCATGATTTAAAAATGTCCCTTCGTAATTTTAAGTAATATAGAAAATGTAACATACATGTTAATGAAAAATATAGTACTAATATAGTATTTTGTTAAATTGGAGTAGAAGCGAGGGCGTCGGTCATTTCATTAATTTATTAGTTGATTTTGCATTTTTTTGCTGTGAAGTTGTTATAATACAGTTAACAGGAACTAGCATAGATACACCAATCCCCTCACTACTCGCAATAGTGAGGGGATTTTTCGGTGTAGTTAGGTCGACTATTTACCATCGCGTTTGCGTAGCCAATGCGTAAACAAAGTACCATTAAGTAAGTGCACGATGCATGCACCAAATGTCGTCTTTAGTCTAAGTAACGATCATGCATTAACATTTTCAAAATATCTATTTGAGCTTGAAGCTCTTTACCTTTATTTGTATTACGGATTTTTTTACGTTGCAATTCTTTATCAACAATCCGTTTAATTGACAGTTCGTCGATACCTTCGGAAAGAATTTTTTCTTTTGCGTTAAATTGTTGATGTGCAACGAGTTGCATTCCGAATGAATTATACAACAATGTATAACCTGCAATGCCAGTTGTTGACTGATAAGCTTTTGAAAAGCCGCCATCAATGACAAGCATTTTTCCATCAGCCTTGATAGGATCTTCGCCATTAATTTCTTTCACTGGTGTGTGACCATTAATAATGCGTCCTTCATCTGGATTTAATCCAAAATCACTGAGCATTTTACGAACCATATTCACATCTTCACGTAGATGATAGTACGGGTTTTTTTCTTCTTTATGAGAAGCTTTATCTGCAATAAAATATCGCTCAAACGTAGTCATCGCACGTTTACCAAATAGTGAAGAATATTTCCCAGTCCATAAATACCAAACTAAATCAGTGGATAAGTCATCAGTATTTTCTTTTTCATCAAATGATTTACGGACATGATATTCAAACACATCTAATAACTCTTGGCCACTGTATGTCTGACCATCAATTTCGAATGATTCCATCTCACCATTTTCATCAACTGGAATACAACCATGAATGAGTAAATTGCCATTATAAGGTAAGTAAAGTGAGCCTTTACGCATCAAGAAAGACATATGACGACGTAATTTTTCAGATTGCTGGAATGACAATAATAGTTTATTCATGACTTCTTCTTCTTCAGGTAGTAATTCTGCTGGGTTATCACGGTTAACAGTTTGGAAGCATGTATCTTTTAATGGATATGTTTTTCCGTATACTGTTATTTCATTAGTATCGTAATTAACTTTTTCAAGTACAAGTCGTTCGTCCATTTCAAAGTTTGGACGGCGCTTAATAACCGGTATTTCCAGTTTGAATTGAATCATCGCAATAGCTTGATGAATTTTAGTAATCTGACTTTCTTCGCGTTGTGTTAAACGTTCATGTTTATCAGGTCTTTTTTTAGGTTTAAAAGCAGGATTATCTGCATCATAGTATTTTTCGGCTAATGTTAGCAAAGGTCTTAAATTAATACCGTAAGCATCTTCAACGATATCTAGATTGTCATAACGTGCACAAATACGTAGTAAATTAGCTAAACATACTTTAGACCCTGCATAAGCACCAACCCATAGCACATCATGATTACCCCATTGAATATCCAGAGAATGATAATTAATCAGCGTGTCCATGATTTTATCTGGTTGCGGGCCACGATCATAAATATCGCCGACAACGTGTAAATGATCGACGACTAAGCGTTGTACAGAATACGCAAGCCCTATAATTAAATCATCCGCTTGCTTAAGCTCAATCACTTGATTTACAAGTGTTTCGTAGTAAGATTTTTTATTTTTGAATTCGTTGTTTTTATATAATAACTCTTCTACGATGAAAACGTATTGCTCCGGCAAGGCACGTCGAAGTTTTGAACGCGTATATTTTGAAGAACAATATTTAATTAGCTGAATGAGATGTTCAATCGTCGTAATATACCAAACATTTAATTGTCCGTAATTTTGAAAATCGCATTTAATAAGCTGCAATTTGTCTTCTGGATAGTAAACAAGGGCAGTCAAATCGTTAAGTTCTTTCGTTGATAACTTGTCTTTGAAAATATCATTGATTTTCGCTCGCACGTTCCCAGAACCGTTGCGTAATACGTGTTGGAAAGCTTCATATTCACCATGTAAATCGCTGACGAAATGCTCCGTACCTTTAGGCAATTCTAGAATAGATTCTAAATTAATAATTTCAGTCGCAAGCTTTTCTGGAGTATCGAAATGTTGAGATAATAAATCCAAATATTTCTTTTTTAATTCTCTTTCAGTAATTTGAGTCATTGTGTGTCACTCCTGTAGTATATTTCAATCATTGGTTTGTAAAATTAATACGCTTACAATGATTATCAAGAAAACGTTAACATTTTTCAATAAGTATGCTTGAATTGATAAAAATAGAGTAAACATATTGTGAATTTTAGTGTTGAGAATCTATGGTTGTATCATTCATATTAGTAGCGTTGAAGTGTACCCGCATAAATGTGAAGTGATAAAGTTGTTGAAGCAGAGTTGAAATAGCTTGGCAGAGATACGATTATCGTATAAGTGAGCATATTTTGTACATTACAAGTGGGGGGATTCTGGAATATATAAAAGATAGAATGAGTGGTATGCTGACATATCAAAAATCCCCGCACCATTATGGTGAAGGGATTTGAAAATGATTTTGAATTACGATGGAATCTGTGTGTATTTATTCATCTAATACTTTAAGTTACTAAATATTTTTCTTCTTGAAAATAAATACTACAAGTATTAAGAAAATAGAAATATAAGCAATATTACCAATAAACAATTCATGAAGTTCTAATTTTGTCGACTTACTAAAGCCTTTTTCAACTGTTTGAAGCATAATATTCATCATATTAATAGGATTCCACTTTAGCCAGTCTATTTTTTCTAAAAGTGCCGTTTGAATAACTGCTAAAATAGAACTTGCAAAATAAAAAACAATACCTACAGCAATGGCTACACCCGTTGAATTTGTTGCAGATGATAATAGCAACGTTAAGCTTAAAACTAACCAAACGCCAACAAATGTGCCTAAACTAACTAATAATAATTGATTCAATAAAGATAATTGATTACCGCTACTTTCAAATATATTTAAATCATTAAAGAATAAAGACCCAATAACAATTGAAGCAATAATTGTAATAACAAAATAAATTAAAGAAATAATAAATAATGTGATGATTTTGCTAACAATCATAGTTGTTCTTGAATATTCACGATAGAGTAAATTTTTAATCGTACCGTAATGAAATTCCATTGAAATGATTGTACTTGCTTGAATAATTAATAAAAATGCAAACCATGAAAAACCATTATAAGCAGATGTAAAAGATTCCTGTGGCGTAAAAATTTCATTGTATTTTGTAGCGATATAACCTTGAGCAACCATTAGTAGAATAAAGACAATAGGTGCGATAAAAGTTGATTTCTTTTTAAATAATTTGAAACATTCTTGTTTAATTAAAGTTCCCATTTTATGCTTGATCCTCCCTTTCTATGATTTCTAGTAATACATTTTCTAAATCATTATCTTTAAATTGTTTAAGTTCTTCTTCCGATGTTTCTGTAACAATTTTACCTTTGTTAATAATAAGGATAGAGTTTGTGATTTTAACTAACTCACTTAAAATATGACTCGAAATTAAGAAAGTGACACCTTCTTGCGCTTTTTGTACAATCAATTCACGTACATCTCGCACAGCTTTTGGATCTAAGCCGTTCATTGGTTCATCTAAGATAATGAATTGAGGTTTATTTAAAAATGCTATAGCAATTCCTAATTTTTGTTTCATACCAAGAGAATACGTTTTAGCTTTTTTATGAATGTATTCATCCATATGAAGTTGTGAGACAATTTTATCGATATCTTGAGTGTTTTTTGATTCGTTCAATAACTTCAAGTTTTCATATCCAGACATAAAAGGATATATTCCTGGATTTTCAATCAATGCACCGATATTGCTTTTGCTGTCCTTGCTGTTAATAACATTAAAATTCCCGCTTTGGAAACTAGAGTAACCTAATATAACTTTCATTAAAGTTGTTTTACCTGCACCATTCGCTCCAACAAGACCAACTATTTGTCCGCGTTTCAGCTTAAATGATACATCTTCGAGAATCGTTTTGTTGCCTATCTTCTTTGTTAAATGTTCTATTGTTAAAACATCCATATCACTATCTCCTTTGCTATTAAATAATCTGAATCTTAAGATTTTATATATAAAATTAATTTTATCACATAGCAAGTGTTATAAAAATATGGATTTAAAAAACTTAAATAATATAAAATATAAATATTAATATGAGTATTTTTGCAGCATGCAAATGGCATTGCTACATTTATTAAAATGCGCAATTTGTTATGAGTGACTTTTTTGAATAGAAGGCATATTACAGTGACGAAAACAGTTTGTGTGGAAGACAGGGAAAATTCTGCTTATTTAAAATGATAGTTTGTATTATAGATGGATTTGTGAGGTGGGTTTGCGGAATAAATGGTGCATAACTAAGTAAATATATGTTAATTACAACAATATTTGACAAAAATGGGAGTGACAACAATAATATAGTTAACCGGTTAACTAATGATAAAGTGAATAATAAATTTTTGTCTGAAATGTTAAATGTATCAAAACCAGCAATTACTAAATCGATAAAAAAACTTTTAGCGAAAGGCTTAGTAGTTGAATCGCACAATGAATTTAACAAAAGAGAAGTTAATTATTCATTAACACAAGAAGGAAAAAAATTATCTTATATACATGATGAATTACATGAAAAAGCGGTAAAAAAATATGAAGAAGTACTTAAAGTCTTTGATAATGATGAAATGGCAGTTATTGTAGAGTTTTTAAACCGTAGTATAGAAGAATTAAAAAAAGAAGAAGATGGTTTAAATGACTAATAGTAATATCAGATTATATATTCTAGGATTTTTAGCATTTTTCGCATCATTGATTCAAAACATATACACGCCTATTATTCCGAGACTATATGACGATTTTCAAGTACCACTATTTTGGATAAATGCGACAGTTGGCGGTTTTATATTTATCGTTGCAGTTATGCAAATTGTACTTGGTAGAAGTATAGATTCTCGTGATTCGAAAAAAGTACTTTTAACGGGATTGGGAATAGTAATCATATCTAGCTTTATTTGTGCAATGACACATAACTTTATATTATTTGCTATATCAAGGTTATTTCAAGCAATTGGTTGCGGAATTATTCCTCTCGTGACTTTAACTTTATTAGCCAAACTAAGTACAGATAATGGTAGAGCTCAAGCTATGGCGAACTATCAAATATTTTTATCATGTGCGCCAGCTTTGGCACCAATCCTAGGGAGTACTTTAGGTGCAAGATGGGATTATATTGGTATTTTTAGTTTTTTGCTTGTTATATCTATCGTATTATTTCTGATTATCTTTTTTATTGATATTCCAAATGTTGAAAAAGGGATTGTAAAATTAACTGAAAAAATTGAAGAAAAATATTTGATCGATAAAGTGTTTATTACTTTAGTGACATTGGGATTTTTAATATTTTTGACGTACTTTTCAATATTAGTTTATTTACCGACATTATTAAATAATACCTATGATATAGGCGTTGGAATATCAGGAGTTTTGTTTTTACCTATTACTGTTAGTGTTATATTAGGAAGTTTATTTTATAAACGATTGTCAAAAAAATATAATGAAATAATGATACTTCGTGTTACTATAACTGGATTTGCTATATTTACATTATTGTTTGGATGGTTAAACGAATCAAATGTAATTATATTATCAGTAATTATATTTATATTAGGTACTTGTGTTGGTATTGTGCCAGCTTTGCTGTCTACTATAATTTCTAAAAGGTTTGAACATATAAAAGGAAAAGTGTTAGGTGTATTTAACTTTGTGAGATATATTGGAATGACTGTCGGCGCATTATTAATTGGTATCATTTCTCACTCATTGGTACCATTTTATTTCACAACTGTAACTATCATGTTAATAATAATATTTCTTTATATAAAGATAGGTGACTTTCAGCTAAAGTTTGCCAAATAAACTTAAAAAAGCAGTGAATCATTTCAATAGATGGAATGATTTTACTGCTTTTTGTGTATAGAAATTTAAAATTCATGCCTTTATACTAACAACAATATTATTTTACTCTTTTACGTTTGCCGATGTAACGTATAGCAAAGTAAATGACTGCGATAATGATGATAACATACATAATACGTGAATATGTATGAAGACCAGTCATCAACATACCAAAGCTATCGCTCAAAGTGCGTCCTAGTAAAATTAAACCGAAATTCCAAATTGTTGTACCTATTAATGAAATAACGGTAAATGTCACAACATTCATGCGGTTTACACCGGCTGGAATGGTAATCAATACACGTAATACAGGTATGAAACGACAGATAAATACAGCCCATACGCCATACTTTTTAAACCAATCATTTGCTCTCTTTAAATCCTTACTTTTCAATTTAATCCACTTACCGTGTCGATCAATAAAACGATATAGACGTTCTTCTGAAATCAAACGACAGATATAATATAAAATTAACAGCCCTATAAACGATGCGATGGTTGCAATAATAAATAAGGTTAAAATTGATAAATGTGATTTAACAGACATAAGGCCAGCAAATGTCAGAATAATTTCCGATGGTACGATAGGTAAAACATTTTCTAATAAAATTAATATAAAAATGGCTGCATACCCAAAACGACTAATAAATTCAGTGATAATTTGTTCCATTATTAAAAATAAGCTCCTTTAATTTTCAGCAATTGCAGACAAATAGAAACTGGATAAATTCAAATGAATAATGAATGATGTCGTATGCGATGTTGAAACAAGCATTTGTCTTAAAATGTATTATAAGCAATAAATCAAAAAATTGCTTGCTATAAGTACGAAAAGTCAACAAATGATCATCTAAATAACAGGCGCTGCACAATGAATGAGCAATGTAGTTTTATGCAATTTAAAATGAATGTCAAATATGTAAGAAAGCCTGCAATATACGTTTTAAAACACTAGCATTGCAGTATTTTTAATTAACAAATGATAGGCTACTATGTAACTAAAAGTTCCTTTATATCGTTTTAATAGCAAAAGTTAAGCGGAATTTAATAAAATTTTTATAGATTCTATTGTAAACGCTTTCCATGTCTGATAATATTATAAAAAATAACTTTGGTACAATTTTGTGACAAAGTAGGGGTGGACATGCCAGATGTCCGAAAATTTTAACGTTTCAGGGTAAGTTTTAAAAAATTAATTAGGGAAGTAGGAATAGTTATGAAGGAAAAACGAACTAACGTAAGGTGGATGTTCGCGCTTGCGTTCTTCTTTATTGGGGTTATTGCGTATATGGATAGAGCAAACATTTCATATATCGCTAAGCAAATGATGGATGATTTAGGGATGACAAAGCCACAATTTGGTTTATTGGCATCATTCTTCTCTCTAGGTTATGCATTAATGCAAGTACCATCGGGGATGTTGGCTGAAAAATTCGGTCCACGTAAGATGATTACAATTGCATTAGTTTGGTGGAGTGCATTTACAATCTTAACGGGTATGATTAAGAACCACGGTTTAATTTATTTAGTGAGATTCTTATTTGGTGTAGGTGAGGCGCCAATGTACCCTTCTAATGCTGTGTTTAACTCATTTTGGTTCTCTAAAAATGAAAAAGGTAGAGCATCAAGTGCATTATTAGCAGGATCATATTTCGGACCTGTATTAGCACCAATAGTTACAATTGCTATTGTTAACGCATTTAACTGGCAAGCAGTATTTTACATTTTTGGTGCAGTAGGTATTTTAATGGCTGTATTATGGGCGATTATTGCCAAAGACTTACCTGAGCAACATAGAATGGTTAATGAAGCGGAGAAACGTTTCATTATGGAAAATCGTGATATCGTAGCTACTGAAAAGTCATCACCACCATGGAATGATTTCTTTAAGCGTTTTAGCTTCTATGCAATTGCAATTCAATACTTTGTTGTACAATTTATCATTACATTATTCTTAATTTGGTTACCGACGTATTTAACAGAAGTATTCCACGTTAACTTTAAAGAAATGAGCATTAGTTCATTACCTTGGTTATTAATGTTCTTCTTAATCTTATCAGCAGGTGCAATTTCTGACCGTGTATTAGGATTAGGTCGTTCAAAATTCGTAGCTAGAGGTGTAATTGCAATCGCAGGATTTATTGTGTTTGCAGTTTCAATTATCTTTGCTGTACGTACAGGAAATTTATATGTAAGTATTTTCTGGTTATCACTAGGTCTTGGTGGTATCGGTATTTCAATGGGTATGAGTTGGGCTGCAGCAACTGACTTAGGACGTAACTTCTCTGGTACAGTATCAGGGTGGATGAACTTATGGGGTAATATAGGTGCATTAATCAGTCCGCTATTAGCAGGTCTATTCGTAGAACATTTGGGTTGGACAATGACATTCCAATTGTTAATCGTTCCAGCAGTAATCGCTGTGATTATGTGGTTCTATGTGAAACCAGATCAACCTTTAATTGTTAGTGATGATAAAGCAATAGAAAAATAATTTAAACAAGCAGTAAGCTTTCACATTGTTGGGGCTTATTGCTTTTTTTACGTTGAAATTGAAACTTTTTAAAACAGATATGGTTTAAGATGAAAGAGAAGTTATTAAAATGATGTATGTAAAGAAATAAAGTTTTAAAACATTAGTCAGGTAACGCTTATAAAAGTACATATAAATTTTAGGAGGTTATAAATATGAAGGAAAACTTAGAGAAATATATTAGAAGTTTGCCTCTTATAGGTCTAATTATAAGTATTTTTTTAATTAGTTTATTCTTCTTAATTTATCGAGTAGAAGGAAATTTTTGTGTAATCATTTTGTACTGCTTACTGCCATTATTTGTAAATACGTCACTATATATATTATACGTAAGCATCTTTCGATATTTTAAAAAATGAACTGACATCGAATGTCATTTTAAATAACGAATATAGGAACTATTCAAGCTTATGAAGCAAATATGTTTTATAAACTTTCTTAAATTTACTATAGTTTGGATCTTGAACCCTAGGAATAATATGAAGTAAATAGACACTAAGTCTATGTGAATGTTTTTCTAACCCTAAATGTATAATTCGCTAAAATAATTTCAACATGTCACAAATAAATTTTAACTAGCGCAAAGGTGGGCGACCAAAGGTTCAACGATGTTAAATAACATTAGAAATTAATTTTAATTGGACTTTAAAAGTTTTTAAATTTAGATAATTGAGCATAAGGTGTTATAATGACATATGTTGCGTAATTAAAATTTATAGCAACAAATTCATTTTAACTATGCTAATAAAAAGATTATGGAAATATTTTGACAAGGAAAGGAGAAGTCGAAATGACATCTTTTTGACATCACTCATAAAAATCAATCGACTTAACTTAGACTTTTATAAAGGTGTAAGACAGGGACTGTTAATGATTATTCCCGCAATAATCGGTTACTTATGTGGTAATTTCCAATTTGGATTATTAGTTGCAACCGGAACACTAGCCCATATTTATGTTTTTAAAGGTCCGTCGCGATCTAAGCTGCGAACTGTAATAATTTGTAATTTAGCGTTTGCAATATGTATGATGCTTGGTACGCTAACAGCCAAAACGCCACTCGTTTTTGGAATGACATTATTAATTGTTACGGTTATACCATTTTATATATTTACTGCCTTAAAAATAGCTGGACCGTCATCGACATTCTTCATTGTGACATTCAGTCTACCCATTAACTTACCTATAGCTCCCGAAGAAGCATTATATAGAGGCTTTGCGATTTTAGTAGGCGGTATACTTGCCACTATGATGGTGTTAATCACGATCGTATTTTCTAAAAACAAAGCTGAAGAACAAGCAATTCAAAATGATTTTAAACTCATATCTAAGTTGTTACACACTTATAATGATAAATCTGCATTTTTACAAGTAGCAAAAACAGCGGTGGATAATTTTAAAGCATCTGATAAATTATTAATCACTTCTACTTCAAGTAACGATAAATTAAGTAGACGTTTCCAAAAATTATTATTATTACACACATCTGCCCAAGGGATTTATTCTGAACTGTTAGAGTTGAACGCTAAACAAATTCGACCATTGCCAGATGAGTTAATTGAAATGATGGATCATATCATTGCACAACTAGATAATAGTGAGGAAAATGTAAGATATTGGCGAAAAGAAGTGACAGTAACAGAGGAATTTCAAAATTTATTCAACCATATATTGAAAATTGATGAAATGGTGCATGCAAATGAAGCGCGTATTGCGTATGAAGCAGACATGCGAAAACCTTTATATAGTAAACGCATTTATCAAAATTTAACATTAGACTCTATTGTTTTTAGAAATACATTGAGATATACAGCGATTATGATGATAGCGATATTTATTGCGTTAATGTTTGATTTTGAAAAAGCATACTGGATACCGTTATCTGCACATACAATATTACTAGGAACATCAACTATACATGCAATCGAGAGAGGTATGGCACGAGGTTTAGGTACTATTTTAGGTGTGTTAGTACTTTCAGTCATATTGTTGTTTTCAATACCAACACCTGTTGCAGTAATTTTAATGGGCATTGCAGCATTGTTTACTGAAGCATTGGTGGGAGCAAATTATGCGATTGCAGTAGTTTTTATTACAATACAAGTTATTTTAATGAATGGATTAGCATCACAGAATTTAACAATTAACATTGCGTTTCCAAGAGTTATTGACGTTGCAATGGGTATTGTGATTGCAATCATAGGTTTATTTGTCCTTGGACAACGTACCGCATCCGCATTGCTTCCTAATGTAATGGCTGAAGTTGTTCGTAAAGAAGCAACGCTCTTCCATTATTTGTTTTCTGAAAACCAATATAAAGATGATGTGTATCAGAAAAACACGGCTATGAACCTATCTGTGAAATTAAATAACATGACGCAAGTTTATAATGCAGCTAATGGTGAATTATTTAGTGATAAGACATTGATTCAAAATTATTATCCTAGCTTATTCGCATTAGAAGAAATTAGCTTTATGTTAAATAGAGCCATGGCTAATGAAGATAGACTTACAATAAATGAACAATTAATGGGCGAGTATTTAGCAACATTTGAAAACATCGCTAAGCATTTAGAATTAAATACAGAATTAGAAATAAAGATATTACCAGATTTACCACAGTATAATTATATTCAATCAGCAATGATGAATATTCAACACAATAGTTTTTGTGAGAGAGACAAGAACGTTTAAAATAAAATATTTATCAGGTCAGACTAACGTTTGTCTGAAGTTATTATGACGGGAGTCTAAAAAATTGTGTTTAATATGTTTCATTTTATAATTATGGTGGTATATAACATGAATTATAACATATTGGAGGTTAAGGAAATGCCCTTTACAATGAAAGGTTACCCCGAAAAATGGAAAGATTTTGAAGTAATTAAACGGCAAAAAGCGATAGAAATTGCGAATGCAATGTTAAAAGAAGGATATCTTGAAAAAGATGTTGTTCCTATTGCGGCGAAAAAAGCGAAAGATTGGTATCGAGCGTTATCGAAAGAAGAAATCAAAGCATTAGAAGAAGAGAACTTCGTACAATTCCATACAGCAACAATGGAAAAAACAGAGGTGGATAGTGAATATGCAACAACTGATAATGAAGAACATATTCAAGAACAATCAAATCAAGATAAATCGTACTTTGATAGCGAATCAATTGGCAACCAAAGTGGTGGCGTTCGACAAAGAGAACCGCTTATGGATGGTCCACATCCAAAAGTTGTGGAATCATTTAAAGACGTATAACATCTCTATCAATTAAACACTTGTACCTATATAACGGTAACAGGTGTTTTTTGCGTTAAATCATTTTAAAATTACTTCCTATAATTGAAGGTTTTGATACATAATTCGAATTGTTTGAGTTTCTTTGTGCTGTTTCAGTATCAGCCCAAAGTTCGATAGTGTATTAGTATTATCTTAATAAAATGTTAGGTACAATAAAGATGATTATATATCGGAGGTTAGTATAAAAATGTATGTAGATCGAAAACCATCACTATATTTAGAGGATTTGCGACATGATTTTAAAAATAGTTTAAGTAAATTTGAAAATGGTGATGAAGCATTTGATACGTTATTAGGTTTCGTAGAGTTAGATCATATTTATTCGTCAGCACTAAAGGAAATAAGCACTAAACTGAGTATTTTAGACGATAATTTCAATCACATTTATAAACACAACCCTATACATCATATGGAGCGACGTGTGAAAGAAATGCGCAGTTTAATAGAAAAGCTTAATCGTAAAGGATTACAGATTAGCGCAGAAACTGCCAAAGAACATATACTGGATATTGCCGGAATTCGCGTAGTATGTAATTACTTAGATGATATTTATTTGATTGAAGAGATGTTGCTTAAACAAGAAGACGTACAATTGATAAAACGTAAAGATTATATTCAGCACCCTAAAGAAAATGGTTACCGCAGTTTACATATCGTTGTATCCATTCCAGTCTTTTTAGCAGAACGCGTTGAGGTATTGCCTGTTGAAATTCAAATTAGAACGATAGGTATGGATATGTGGGCAAGTTTAGAACATAAAATACGTTATAAAAACAATGCAGAGACGGAAAAGTATCGAGATTTACTGAAAGAATGTGCGACAGAGATTACTGAAGTTGAAGATAAATTACAACAAATTCATTCTGAAATAACAGAGTAGACGTTTAGTAGTAGTGTTGCTTAATTTGAGTGATTTTGTAAATCAACATGGTACGAAATCACAAAAATAAGACGCCTAGTATAATAAATTTCTTTAAAATGTAGAAAAAGTACTTGCTCGTGACGTCGGGTCATCAACTATGGTGATTGTAGGAGGTGGAATCTATGTCTAACTATTCGACTGGAGAACTCGCGAAATTATGCAATGTGACAACGCGAACGATTCAATATTATGATCGCAAAGGTATTTTGAAACCACAAGGATTTACAGAAGGAAAGCGTCGTGTGTATACAGAACAACAGCGACAAACATTAGAGTTAATCTTATTGCTTAAAGATTTAGGTTGTGCGTTAAGCGATATAGATATGTTGCTAAAAGGTGAAGGTACTTTGAAGACACTCAATACTTTACTAACTATGAAACAACAAGAAATTAATCAACAAGTCAAACAGCAACAAGCGGTATTAAACAAAATTAAAAATGTTCAATATTACGTAAATAAAGCGTCGACGTCTCCAATCACACATTTAAAAGACATAGAGCATGTCATGAGTAAATCAGCTGAAATGAAAAGTATTCGTCGTAACATTTGGATTAGTGCGGGTATTATAGGAATAATTCAATATTCTAGCATTATAAGTGCAATTTTGATGAAAAATAAATGGCCGTTTCTAATTGCGTTGCCGTTTATGATTGGATACGGCATTGGTGTTACTTTTTATTACCAACAAAAGGTTGCCTATTTATGTCCTAACTGCCAGCATATATTCTCACCATCTTTGTGGGCAGTTATCAAAGCGAAACATACAGCGACAACACGTCGATTCGAATGTCCGAACTGTCATGAAACGCATTATTGCATTGAAGTACCTAAAGCGCATATGAGTACAGAACAATTAGAAATATCCCGCATACAACATAACAATTAAATTATTCGTGTGATAGTGACCATTCCCTTTAAACTTACATCGAAAAGGGGTGGTCGCTATTTTAGTACGCGTAAAGAAAGCGCTTGCAAACGATTAAGAACTATATTAACATACTTGTATACAAGTATGTCGTGTAATGAAGGAGTGGCTTTGATGATGTATGGATATCCAGAGAAATGGTTGGAAGGTATGACAACTGGAGAAGGTATCGCGGCAGAATTACGCTTAGGTATTGTGAATGGTCACATAGCTGAAGGTACGTTACTCACTGAAAATCAAATGGCAAAGCAATTTAATGTGAGTCGTTCGCCAATTCGAGATGCATTTAAATTATTGCAACAAAATCAACTCATCCAATTAGAAAGAATGGGTGCACATGTGTTGCCGTTTGGGGAACAAGAAAAGAAAGAAATGTACGATTTGCGACTGATGCTAGAGTCTTTTGCATTTTCAAGAGTTAAAAATCAAGAGCGACTACCTATCGTAAAAGAAATGAAGAAACAACTTGAAATGATGAAAGTGGCAGTAAAATTTGAGGATGCAGAATCATTTACGAAGCATGACTTTGAATTTCATGAAACATTAATCAAAGCATCTAATCATCAATATTTAAACTCATTTTGGAGTCATTTAAAACCAGTAATGATGGCACTCGTTTTAACATCCATGCGACAACGTATGCAACAGAACCCGCAAGATTTTGAACGCATACATCATAATCATCAAGTGTTTATTGATGCAGTGGAACAATACGACAGTCAAATTTTGAAAGAAGCGTTTCACTTAAATTTCGACGATGTTGGTAAAGATATTGAAGGATTTTGGTTGAATTAAAATGAAAGAAAGAAGGATTTGTCATGAAATATATGATTGGTGTCGACATTGGAACGACGAGTACCAAGTCAGTCTTATATGATGACAATGGAACATTCATCATGAAACATCAAATCGGCTATGATTTACACACACCAAACGTTGATGTCTCAGAAGAAAACCCAGATGAATTATTTGATGCGGTATTAATGACTATTAAATATGTTATGAGAGAATCCAAAGTTAATAAAGATGATATTAAATTTGTGTCATTTAGTGCGCAAATGCATAGCTTGATTGCGATGGATCAGAAACATCAAAGATTAACAAATAATATTACTTGGGCAGATAACCGCGCTGCAAAATATGCAACAGTAATAAATGAAGTGCATGATGGCAATGCGATTTATCAGCGAACAGGTACGCCTATTCATCCTATGTCGCCTTTAGTGAAAATTTTTTGGATGAAACATGAATGGCAAGATGTATTTCAACGTACTGCTAAGTTTGCAGATATTAAAACATACATTTTCTATCATTTATTTGATACATATATCATTGATTATTCAATGGCTTCCGCAACAGGGATGTTTAATTTAGAAACATTAGATTGGGATGTTGGGGCATTAGAATTGCTTGGTATTTCCAAGGAAATGTTGCCGGAATTAGTGCCAACAACGTACGTAATGAAAGGCATGAAAGAACGTTATGCAACATTAATGGGGCTTAATGAAGATACACCGTTTGTTATTGGTGCGAGTGATGGGGTCCTTTCTAATTTGGGTGTCAATAGCGTTGGTAAAGGAGAAGTTGCTGTCACAATCGGTACATCTGGGGCGATTCGTACTGTGATAGATAAACCGCGTACTGATTACAAAGGTAGAATATTTTGTTATGTCTTAACAGAGGACCACTACGTCATCGGAGGTCCTGTAAATAATGGTGGTGTCGTATTGAGATGGTTGCGCGACGAGTTGCTAGCGAGTGAAGTCGAAACTGCGAAACGTCTCGGTGTTGATCCTTATGATGTCTTAACTCAAATTGCAAAGCGTGTTAAACCAGGTGCAGATGGTTTAATATTCCATCCCTATTTAGCTGGAGAACGTGCACCGCTTTGGAACGCAAATGCAAGAGGTTCATTCTTCGGTTTAACTTTATCTCATAAAAAAGAACATATGATTCGCGCTGCATTAGAAGGTGTTCTTTACAATTTGTATACCGTCTACCTTGCACTCATTGAAGTAATGAATGAAACGCCTAAGATGATAAAAGCAACAGGTGGTTTTGCGAAAAGTGAAGTATGGCGTCAAATGATGTCAGATATATTTGACACAGAGTTAGTGGTTCCTGAAAGCTATGAAAGTTCATGCTTAGGTGCCTGCGTGCTTGGACTTAAAGCTGTAGGTGACATTGAAGATTTTTCAATCGTTTCATCGATGGTCGGTGCTACAAATAATCATATGCCGTTTGAAGAAAATGTCGCTGTTTACCAAGAGCTCGTATCCATTTTTATCAATTTAAGTCGTTCTTTAACAGAGAATTATGAACAAATTGCAGATTTTCAACGCCAACATATGGCTGAAAATAAAACACAATAAATACGTCACTTAAGCATCTTAGATAAAGTTGTTGTGCCATGACTACTATATATTATGTGGAATACGTGCGCGACGACGGTGTTACATTCTATTGAAAAGAGAAAGAGGGGAATGTCATGTTTAACGAAATATGGCCGTTAATCAGTGTTGTTTTAGGTATCGTTATTTTATTAGTATTAATTATTGGGTTTAAATTAAATACATTTATTTCATTAATTATCACATCGATGATTACAGCGTTAATGCTAGGTATACCATTGACTAAAATTATGGAGACGATTGAGAAAGGGATGGGCAGTACGCTCGGCCACATTGCACTAATATTCGGTTTAGGTGCCATACTTGGGAAATTACTTGCTGATGGTGGTGGTGCAACTCGAATTGCAGACACGTTGATTCAAAAATTTGGTCAAAAACATGTACAATGGGCAATGCTTGTTGCAGCATTTATCGTCGGTATTGCATTGTTCTTTGAAGTAGGTTTAGTCTTACTGATTCCATTAGTATTTACAGTAGCAAAACGCGCAAATGTTTCAGTGTTAAAACTAGGACTACCTATGGTAACAGCTTTATCTGTGACACATGGCTTTTTACCACCACATCCAGGACCGGTAGTCATCGCAAAAGAATTAAAGGCAAATGTTGGAGATGTATTACTGTACGGTATGATTATTGCCATTCCAGTTACACTCATTGCAGGACCTATATTTAACAAAGTTGCACAAAAAATGATTCCGTCTGCGTATACACGAGAAGGCGATATTTCAGCGTTAGGTGCACAAAAAGAATTTACGGATCAAGAGATGCCAGGATTTGGTATGAGTTTATTAACTGCAACATTACCAGTCATATTAATGTTAGTGTCTACGATAACGCAACTTGTAACTGGGCACGACAAACCTACAAATCTATTTGAATCTATCATTTATATGATAGGAACAGCAGGGACAGCCATGCTAATAGCAGTATTATTTGCAATCGTTACGATGGGATTAATGAGAAAACGTAAGATGAATCATATTATGGAATCAGTGACGAATGCGATTTATCCAATCGGAATGATGTTATTGATTATTGGCGGTGGCGGTACATTTAAACAAGTATTAATTGACGGTGGTGTCGGAAATACAATTGCTAAAATGTTTGAAGGTACAGAGATGTCTCCAATTTTACTAGCATGGATTGTTGCAGCTGTGCTACGTATCGCATTAGGTTCGGCTACAGTAGCTGCGATTTCAACTACAGGTATTGTCTTACCATTATTACAATCATCAGATGTAAATGTTGCATTAGTTGTACTTGCGATAGGTGCAGGTAGTGTGATTTTGTCTCATGTAAATGACGCAGGATTTTGGATGTTTAAAGAATATTTTGGTTTAACTGTAAAAGAAACATTCTTAACATGGTCATTATTAGAAACGATTATTTCCGTTTCAGGTATCATCTTCATTCTATTCATCAGCTTATTTGTTTAACTAAATATTAAGTAAACGTGTTTTAAGGTAATTGCAATATATTGCCTTGAAACACGTTTATTTTTATGCAGAAAATCGTCTGAAATAGTCAGAATCCGAACGATATAAAAAGTATATTGGGGATTTTAGTGTAATGAAAGGCGTTTCAAGACATGTTTTTGTGCGTATTGTACAGGCGATAATTATGAAACGCTTAGTATATTGTTTTAAATTAGATAATGATGAATTTAATTTGAAAAATAAGTATAAAAAATACAAGCCTTGTGTGACAAGGGTTTATTATGACTTGAATACAATTTATAGGTATATTTCAAATAATAAAATTATCAATTAACATAAAATTAATGACAATCTTAACTTTTCATTAACTCGCTTTTTTGTATTGCTTTTAAAAACCGAACAATATAGACTTGCATTTATTAAGTTTAAAAAAATTAATGAATTTTGCATTTAAAGGGAGATATTATAGTGAAAAACAATCTTAGGTACGGCATTAGAAAACATAAATTGGGAGCAGCATCAGTATTCTTAGGAACAATGATCGTTGTTGGGATGGGACAAGATAAAGAAGCTGCAGCATCAGAACAAAAGACAACTACAGTAGAAGAAAATGGGAATTCAGCTACTGAAAATAAAGTAAACGAAACACAAACAACTACAACTAACGTTAATACTATAGATGAAACACAATCATACAGCGCAACAGCAACAGAACAACCGTCAAACGCAACACAAGTAACAACTGAAGAAGCACCAAAAGCAGTACAAGCACCACAAACTGCACAACCAGCAAATTTAGAAACAGTTAAAGAAGAGGTAGTTAAGGAAGAAGCGAAACCTCAAGTTAAGGAAACAACACAATCTCAAGACAATAGCGGAGATCAAAGACAAGTAGATTTAACACCTAAAAAGGCCACACAAAATCAAGTCGCAGAAACACAAGTTGAAGTGGCACAGCCAAGAACGGCATCAGAAAGTAAACCACGTGTGACAAGATCAGCAGACGTAGTTGAAGCTAAGGAAGCTAGTGACGAGAAAGTGGAAACGGGTACAGATGTGACAAGTAAAGTTACAGTAGAAAGTGGTTCTATTGAGGCACCTCAAGGAAATAAAGTAGAGCCACATGCTGGTCAACGTGTCGTATTGAAATACAAATTGAAATTCGCAGATGGATTAAAAAGAGGAGATTATTTTGATTTTACATTATCAAATAATGTAAATACTTATGGGGTTTCAACAGCTAGAAAGGTACCAGAGATTAAAAATGGCTCAGTTGTAATGGCTACAGGTGAGATCTTAGGGAATGGTAACATAAGATATACATTTACTAACGAAATTGAACACAAGGTAGAGGTAACAGCTAATTTAGAAATCAACTTATTTATTGACCCTAAAACTGTACAAAGCAATGGAGAACAAAAGATTACTTCTAAATTAAATGGTGAAGAAACAGAAAAAACAATACCAGTTGTTTATAATCCAGGTGTTAGCAATAGTTATACAAATGTAAATGGATCAATTGAAACATTTAATAAAGAATCTAATAAATTTACACATATAGCTTATATTAAGCCAATGAATGGAAACCAGTCAAACACTGTATCAGTAACAGGGACGTTGACTGAAGGTAGTAATTTAGCTGGTGGACAACCTACTGTTAAAGTATATGAATATCTAGGGAAAAAAGATGAATTGCCACAAAGTGTTTATGCAAATACATCAGATACTAACAAATTCAAAGATGTAACAAAGGAAATGAATGGAAAATTGAGTGTGCAAGACAATGGTAGTTACTCATTGAATTTAGATAAGTTGGATAAAACGTATGTCATTCATTATACAGGTGAATATTTGCAAGGGTCAGATCAGGTTAATTTTAGAACTGAATTATATGGGTATCCAGAACGAGCATATAAATCTTACTATGTTTATGGGGGATATCGTTTAACTTGGGATAATGGTTTAGTTTTATATAGCAATAAAGCTGACGGCAATGGTAAAAATGGACAAATTATTCAAAATAATGATTTTGAATATAAAGAAGATACTGCAAAAGGAACTATGAGCGGGCAGTACGATGCCAAGCAAATTATTGAAACAGAAGAAAATCAAGACAATACACCGCTTGACATTGATTACCACACAGCTATAGATGGTGAGGGTGGTTATGTTGATGGGTATATTGAAACAATAGAAGAAACGGATTCATCAGCTATTGATATCGATTACCATACTGCTGTGGATAGTGAAGCGGGTCACGTTGGAGGATACACTGAGTCCTCTGAGGAATCAAATCCAATTGACTTTGAAGAATCGACACATGAAAATTCAAAACATCACGCTGATGTTGTTGAATATGAAGAGGATACAAATCCAGGTGGTGGTCAGGTTACTACTGAGTCTAACTTAGTTGAATTTGACGAAGAGTCTACAAAAGGTATTGTAACTGGCGCAGTGAGCGATCATACAACAATTGAAGATACGAAAGAATATACGACTGAAAGTAATCTGATTGAACTAGTGGATGAACTACCAGAAGAACATGGTCAAGCTCAAGGTCCAATCGAGGAAATCACTGAAAACAATCATCATATTTCTCATTCTGGTTTAGGAACTGAAAATGGTCACGGTAATTATGGCGTGATTGAAGAAATCGAAGAAAATAGTCATGTTGATATTAAGAGTGAATTAGGTTATGAAGGTGGCCAAAATAGCGGTAACCAGTCATTCGAGGAAGACACAGAAGAAGACAAACCTAAATATGAACAAGGTGGCAATATCGTAGATATCGATTTCGACAGTGTACCTCAAATCCAAGGTCAAAATAATGGTAACCAGTCATTCGAAGAAGATACAGAGAAAGACAAACCTAAGTATGAACAAGGTGGTAATATCATTGATATCGACTTCGACAGTGTGCCACAAATTCATGGATTCAATAAGCACACTGAAATTATTGAAGAAGATACAAACAAAGATAAACCAAATTATCAATTCGGTGGACACAACAGTGTTGATTTTGAAGAAGATACACTTCCAAAAGTAAGCGGTCAAAATGAAGGTCAGCAAACGATTGAAGAAGATACAACGCCGCCAACACCACCGACACCAGAAGTACCAAGTGAGCCGGAAACACCAACACCACCGACTCCGGAAGTACCAAGTGAGCCGGAAACACCAACACCACCGACACCAGAAGTGCCGAGTGAGCCAGAAACACCAACACCGCCAACACCAGAGGTACCAGCTGAACCTGGTAAACCAGTACCACCCGCAAAAGAAGAACCTAAAAAGCCTTCTAAACCAGTGGAACAAGGTAAAGTAGTAACACCTGTTATTGAAATCAATGAAAAGGTTAAAGCAGTGGCACCAACTAAAAAAGCACAATCTAAGAAATCTGAACTACCTGAAACAGGTGGAGAAGAATCAACAAACAAAGGTATACTGTTCGGAGGATTGTTTAGTATTTTAGGATTTGCATTATTACGCAGAAATAAAAAGAATCACAAAGCATAATCAATCTAAAATTGACAGGTTTATTTCATAAATTATATGAAGTAAGCCTGTTTTTTAAAATTAAATCAAATTTCCCAAGAAATAATTACATACTTAATGACACTATGAAGGCGTTCTAATTAGTGTTAAAATGACGTTGATACATAGATTTAATACTTAGGAAAAGGAGCACATTAACTTTGAAAAAAATAAAAAAGGCAATCATTCCCGCTGCTGGTTTAGGGACTAGATTTTTACCAGCAACTAAAGCGATGCCAAAGGAAATGCTTCCTATCTTAGATAAACCCACAATACAATATATCGTTGAAGAAGCTGCAAGAGCTGGAATTGAAGATATTATTATAGTGACAGGTCGCCACAAACGCGCGATTGAAGATCATTTTGATAGTCAAAAAGAATTAGAAATGGTGTTAAAAGAAAAAGGTAAATCTGAGTTACTAGAAAAAGTTCAGTATTCAACAGAACTTGCGAATATTTTTTATGTAAGGCAGAAAGAACAAAAAGGTTTAGGGCATGCGATTAGTTCTGCGCGTCAATTTATCGGCAATGAACCATTTGCGGTATTATTAGGTGACGATATTGTTGAATCTGAAGTGCCAGCAGTGAAACAGTTGATTGACGTTTATGAAGAAACAGGGCACTCAGTTATAGGTGTCCAAGAAGTTCCGGAAGCAGATACTCATCGTTATGGGATTATTGACCCATTAACTAAAAACGGACGTCAGTATGAAGTGAAAAAGTTTGTTGAAAAGCCAGCACAAGGTACGGCACCATCAAACCTAGCTATTATGGGACGTTATGTATTAACGCCTGAAATTTTCGATTATTTAAAAACGCAAAAAGAAGGCGCAGGTAACGAAATTCAGTTAACAGATGCGATTGAACGTATGAATAATGATAACCAAGTGTATGCATATGACTTCGAAGGCGAACGTTATGACGTTGGAGAAAAATTAGGCTTCGTTAAAACAACGATAGAATATGCATTGAAAGATGACAGTATGCGAGAAGAATTAACACGATTTATTAAAGAATTAGGGTTATAACATTAAAAAGCATGATACTCAATAAAATTGGAACACGAAATTGTGAACTAAATTGAATGAGTGTCATGCTTAATTTATGTGTTGTGATATATAGTAGGGTATTGAAATAATATAAAAACAAAAGAAAGTTAATTATGTATTTTTATTTATACTAAATTGAGAAGTATTATGATTGCTTATTTATTTTATCAAGAGGTAAATCTGTTTAAATTTAAAAGAAAAATTTTCTTGGTTTGAGAATCTTGGAAGTATCTGTGAATATGCTTTTAATAGTGTTATATTGTATTTTATTTATTTTGATTAACACAATCCTTTCATCTGCAAGGGATCGTTCTTTGATTAGCATACCTTTATTATTTAATCTATTAACTGACCTAACAATTTGAGGATACATAAATCTAATACTTTCAAACAAATCTTTTAAATTTAGTATCTCATTTTTTCGAGATGATATTACATATAAGATAGATAAATCAAGAAATGTTAAATTAAATCGATATTTTAAAAAATCTTTTGAGTACATAATGTTCATAAAAAGTATAAAAAATTCTTTGCTATATTTTGGAGCCCATTGATATTTTATGTAGTCTCTTTCCTTATTAAATCCTTTAATTATTTTATCTAACTCATTAATAACACAAGCAATCTTTTTACGTTGTATTGGAGTAACTGAAACAAAAATACGGCGTTCATCTGCTTCGTTTCTAGACTTATTTATAAATCCTTTTTTAGATAGTGACTTAATGTTCTTTACAACATCAGATTGTTTGTAAAGTATGTCACCAATGATTTCTTTTAGTGAAATACTGTGTTCATTTTTGTAATAAAAATATGCTAATATCAACAATTCTTTTAATGATAATTTATATTGTTGCTTTAACTCTTGAGTGAGAAAAAATATGTACGCTTCTACATTTATGAATTTATTGACCTTTTCGAAAGTTTGATAGTCCACCTTACATTCTCCTACTATTTTCTGATGTCCCAATACTTTATATTATTTAAAGTAATATAAAAGCAATCTCTTTTGAAGACATGTTAACCTAAATATTTTTATATATAATATATATAAAATATAAATAACTAAAAATCACGGAATAACAAATGACAAATTCATTTATTATCCAAAAATAAAAACAATTGAACAAAATCAAAATATAGTGTTATGATTCATTTGTGTTTATAGCTAGCACCACAAACTAAATATATTTGGAGTTATTACTAGTTAAAGACAAATATTATTTGACGTGACAATTAAAAGTAAGGGATGAAGACTTGATGAATGATTTGAAAAGCAAGAGCAATATTAAATTAATGAAAAGAGTATTAACTACATATGAGCTGCGTAAATATTTAAAAAAATATTTTTGTCTTACATTAGATAATTATTTAGTATTAGCATATTTAGATGTATTTAAAAATGATGAAGGTAAATATTTTATGAGAGACATTATAAGTTATATCGGTATAGACCAATCTAGAATTGTTAAAAGCGTAAAAGAATTATCAAAAAAGGGTTACTTGAATAAATGTAGAGACCCACATGATAGTAGAAATGTAATCATTGTTGTTTCTGTAAAACAACACAATTATATTAAAAATCTTTTGAGTGAAATAAATATTAATGAAACATAAAGTATGTTTCGAGATTTTAATATCTTGGTGCAGTTAAATGTATTTTTAAATGCGTTAAGGTATTTTTTATTTTAGAAATTCAATGCTATTGAGTTGATGGGTTTTTCCAACAGATAAGAATGAATTATTCATTGAAAACTAAAAATAATAATTTTATTTGTAGATTGTTTTAAGTGTTTCAATATATATAAAATAATTTTATAAAGATAAGTGTTATATTCCATTGTGCAACTCCTATTGTATTTGTAAAATTACATGTAAATTCACTGTAAGTAAAGTGGAAAATATGGAAAAAGGAGTATGCAAATGAGAGATAAGAAAGGACCGGTAAATAAAAGAGTAGATTTTCTATCAAATAAATTGAATAAATATTCAATAAGAAAATTTACAGTTGGAACAGCATCTATTTTAATTGGCTCACTAATGTATTTGGGAACTCAACAAGAGGCAGAAGCAGCTGAAAACAATATTGAGAATCCAACTACATTAAAAGATAATGTCCAATCAAAAGAAGTGAAGATTGAAGAAGTAACAAACAAAGACACTGCACCACAGGGTGTAGAAGCTAAATCTGAAGTAATTTCAAACAAAGACACAATCGAACATGAACCATCAGTAAAAGCTGAAGATATATCAAAAAAGGAGGATACACCAAAAGAAGTAGCTGATGTTGCTGAAGTTCAGCCGAAATCGTCAGTCACTCATAACGCAGAGACACCTAAGGTTAGAAAAGCTCGTTCTGTTGATGAAGGCTCTTTTGATATTACAAGAGATTCTAAAAATGTAGTTGAATCTACCCCAATTACAATTCAAGGTAAAGAACATTTTGAAGGTTACGGAAGTGTTGATATACAAAGCAATCCAGAGGATCTAAAGGTATCTGAAGTCACTCGTTTCAATAATAAAAGTATTGGAAAAAACGAATTGACAGGAGCATTACAATTAAAGAATAAAGTTTCTTTTAAAAATGACTTTGAGTTTAACATTAGAGTAGCTAATAATCATCAATCGGTAACAACTGGCGCTGATGGATGGGGGTTCTTATTTAGTAAAGGTGACGGTAACGAATATTTACAAAAGGGAGGTATATTAGGTCCCAAAGGAATGGAAAATTCAGCAGGATTTAAAATTGATACAGGGTATAATTTTAAAGATCCCATGGATAAAGAAGAGAAACAGGCAGGACAAGGATTTAAAGGGTATGGTACGTTTGTAAAAACAGGTGCTGATGGAACTACAGCAAAGGTTGGAACAAACATACCAACAAGAGGTAAAGCGGATAATTCATTCCAATATGCAGATAATTCTATTGATACAACAGATGGAAAATTCCATGGTCAATTACTTAATAATTTAAAATTAGCGTACAATGAAAAATCGGGGATAATGAGAGCCGAATATGCTGGTAAAATTTGGGAAGCTAATATATCAGATTTGGGATTGGATAAATCTGAAGCATATAACTTTTTAATTACTTCTAGTCAAAGACAGGGAACATCTCAAGGTGTATATGCAAATGGTTGGATGAGAACAGATTTAAATAACTCAACATTTAAACTAACGCCTAATCTAGTTAATAAAACAGAAACAAAAACAGTAGAGATACCGTTCGAGACAAAACGTGAATTTAATCCGAAGTTACAACCTGGTGAAGAGCGAGTGAAACAAGAAGGACAACCAGGAAGTAAGACAATCACAACACCAATCACAGTGAACCCATTAAC
>NZ_JACVZO010000089.1:0-487 GCF_017151845.1 Staphylococcus sp. EG-SA-17 | reverse complement strand
ACCCACAACTACATCATACGTACCCATTCTTAAGTCACGAATAATTTCAATACGTTCTAACGTTTTAATCTCTGAGTGTAAATAATTAACTTTAATACCCGCTTCTTTCATGTAAGTCGTTAAGTCTTCACTCATTTTTTTAGTTAACGTTGTGACTAAGACACGTTCATCTCTATCAATACGTTCTTGAATTTCACTAAGTAAATCATCAATTTGATTTTTAGTTGGTCGAACATCAATTTTAGGATCTAAAAGACCAGTAGGACGGATAATTTGTTCAATCATTTCATCGGTATGTTCAATCTCATAAGGTCCTGGTGTAGCTGATACATATACCAATTGATTCGTTTTTTGTTCAAACTCCTCAAATTTTAATGGTCGGTTATCCATCGCACTAGGTAATCGGAAACCATGATCTACTAGCACTTGCTTACGCGCACGGTCACCATTAAACATCCCTCTTATTTGTGGCAATGTAACGTGAGAC
>NZ_JACVZO010000088.1:0-488 GCF_017151845.1 Staphylococcus sp. EG-SA-17 | reverse complement strand
AATGAGGGATTCTCTGGTGGCGAGAAGAAACGCTCCGAGATGGCTCAGTTGGAATTGCTGCACCCGAGGTTCGCCATCCTTGACGAGACCGACTCCGGTCTGGACATCGACGCTCTCAAAGTCGTCGCCAACACGGTCAACCGCTACATGACTGATCCGGAGCATGGTCTGATGCTCATCACCCACTACACCCGCATCCTGCGTTACGTAAAACCCACACAGGTTCACGTCTACGTCGACGGTCGGGTTGCCGCTACTGGCGGTCCGGAGCTGGGCGAAGAGCTCGAGGCTGAAGGCTACGAGAAGTACCTGTCCGCTGCCAAGGCCAACGCCTCATTATGAGCTACGACGTCGAGAAGATCAGGAAAGACTTCCCCATCCTGTCCACCAGGGTGGGGGATTACCCGTTGACGTACCTCGACTCGGCTAACACTTCCCAAAAACCCCAGGTTGTTATTGACACTCTGAGCGACCACTACGCGCGTCAC
>NZ_JACVZO010000087.1:0-489 GCF_017151845.1 Staphylococcus sp. EG-SA-17 | reverse complement strand
ACTATAGGAAGTAACGCGAAATAATACGCATCTGTACTTGTAAGTAAATCAAGTGGAACGCCAAAGAAACCGACAATGATATGTAAATATGGTCCAACGGCATCAGGAATGATCTTAATGAAATTTAAAGCAATTGACTTTAACATACCTGTTTCTTCTAAAACACCTAAGAACATACCTGCTGCTATAATAACTGCGGCCATCATTAATGCATTTGGTGCATGTGCCTTAAGACGGTTCATTTGCTCATCCACATTTGGGAAGTTAATCACTAATGCAATTGCAACACCAATCATAAAAGCAAATTCAGGCGGGGCAACGTTAGCTAACATCATAACTAAAACGATAATCGTCAATAGTACATTGGCCCAAATTACCCAACCATGTTTGAGCGCGCGTCCTCTTACAGGAAACTTAATGTCTTGATCTCGTTCGTAATTTTTCACAAGTCGATGAATATCAATGTTTAATGTAGGTTCTACTTCACCG
>NZ_JACVZO010000086.1:0-492 GCF_017151845.1 Staphylococcus sp. EG-SA-17 | reverse complement strand
ACAAAAAATGCATCTCTACGTGCTAGAATAAATATTGGTCAGCCAACCAAAATAATCAACACGAGGAGATGCTATTTAATGTCATCTGACACAAACAGTTTAGCACATACAAAATGGAATTGTAAGTATCATATTGTCTTTGCACCTAAATACAGAAGACAAGTGATATATGGAAAAATAAAAAAAGATATAGGGATTATATTGCGTCAATTATGTGAAAGAAAAGGTGTAGAGATAATTGAAGCAGAGGCATGTAAAGATCATATCCATATGTTAGTTAGTATACCACCCAAACTTGGGGTATCATCATTTGTTGGCTATTTAAAAGGGAAAAGTAGTTTAATGATATTTGATAGACATGCTAACTTAAAGTATAGATATGGAAATAGAAAGTTTTGGTGTAAAGGATTTTATGTGGATACAGTAGGTAGAAATAAAAAAGTGATTGAAAATTATATTCGTAATCAATTACAAGAGGATATCGTTGCAGAC
>NZ_JACVZO010000085.1:0-493 GCF_017151845.1 Staphylococcus sp. EG-SA-17 | reverse complement strand
ACTTGTATCAATAAAGATGTTTTTAACTTGTTGATAGTTTTTAATTGCATCTTTATAAACTTCACGGCCGATACCAGATTTTTTATAACCACCAAATGGTGCACCAGATGGAATTTGATTATACGTATTAACCCAAATACGACCAGTACGAATTGCTTTTGCAACATTTAATGCACGAAGTAAGTTTGTAGTGAAGACACCACCAGCTAAACCATATTCTGAATCATTAGCAATGTTAATTGCTTCTTCTTCATCTTCGAATTTTTCAACAACAATAACAGGTCCAAAAATCTCTTCTTGAGCTAATTTATGACTATTATCTGAAAGTTCAATGATTGTTGGTTCGAAGAAGTAGCCCTTATCTAAACCATTATCAGTAATACGATGTCCACCCGTTAAGATATTTGCTTTGTCATCTTCTTCTGCTAATTTAATATAACTTTCGATTTTTTCAATTTGTTCTGGACCAGTTTGTGCACCCATTTTTGTATCT
>NZ_JACVZO010000084.1:0-495 GCF_017151845.1 Staphylococcus sp. EG-SA-17 | reverse complement strand
AAAATATTTTTGAATGAGGTGTATTATAACTTATATTTTTAAATAATCATAGGTGCTTTATTCCAATTGCTTTATTGACGTTGAGCCTCGGAACCCTTAACAATCCCAAAACTTGTCGAATGGTCGGCTTAATAGCTCACGCTATGCCGACATTCGTCTGCAAGTTTAGTTAAGGGTTCTTCTCAACGCACAATAAATTTTCTCGGCATAAATGCGTGTCTATGCGTAGACATGGAGACACTTCAGAATTATGGAGTGATTACATGAGTTTAACTATTTTTCTTTATTCAGTTTTAGGAAGTTTATTAGCAAATTATATCTACGAAAAATCTTCAAAATAAATAACTTTTTCGGTTCTACTTTGTACACTTTATCTACCTGGTAGACCTAATTGTTATTGCTTTACAGGTCTAAAATTCGTCGTTATAATCTAGTTAAATCCCGTAAGGGCGCACTTATACGTCGGATAAATCGACATGTGCAAAAACGTAATCG
>NZ_JACVZO010000083.1:0-498 GCF_017151845.1 Staphylococcus sp. EG-SA-17 | reverse complement strand
TTCTCTATTTATACAATACTTCGTATTGAATGGCTTCGCTTTCCTAGGGTGCCGTCTCAGCCTCGGTCTTCGACTGGCACTGCTCCCTCAGGAGTCTCGCCATTAATACTACGTATTAACATGTAATATTACTTTGAAATACTTAAAAAAATAAGACACTTTGCCCAACTTACACTACCAATAGATATACATTGGTGTGGAAAAAAGTATTCAAAATAACAAATCGAAATTGAACGAGAATTCAAAAACACTATATCGTGACTTAGTTGAAGAAAAATAATACCAGAGATTAAAGAAGATAAAAATAGCTTTTCTAAAACTGATCATTATGCAACTTTTATGAGAATGAAGGAAGACCATATGAAAAATGGCCAACTTAAGCCAGGATACAATTTACAAATAGCGACAAATTCTCAATTTGTTTTATCCTATGACCTATTTCAAAACCCAACAGATACTAGAACTTTAATTCCATTTTTAACAATGATTCAAAATACC
>NZ_JACVZO010000082.1:0-499 GCF_017151845.1 Staphylococcus sp. EG-SA-17 | reverse complement strand
ATATAACCCAAGTGAAGCATCACCATTGGCTAAGAAATCATCAATAATTAAAACCGTATCATTCTCATTTAGAAATTCTTCCGAAACAATAACCGTACTTGTTTTATTCTTTGTAAAAGAATGAATATCGGTACTATAAAAGCCATCTTTCAACGTACTTGGTTTAGCCTTTTTAGCAAATAAACAAGGAACATCAAAATGTAAAGATGCCATAATAGCTGGAGCAATGCCTGAAGCCTCGTTTGTCAAGATCTTTGTGACACCTTTATCTTTAAATTGCTCATAAAATGTTTTACCTACTTCATGCATCAATTTTGCATCGATTTGATGATTTAAAAAACCATCCACTTTCAATATTTTTTCGTCAATTACTACGCCATCTTCTTTGACTTTCTGTCTAAGCGATTCCACGTCAAAACCTCCTAAATTTGTATACAAAAAAAGCCTCAAACTTTGCGAAAAAGTTTCAGGATCCATGAGCGTACAGGCAATACATAGT
>NZ_JACVZO010000081.1:0-530 GCF_017151845.1 Staphylococcus sp. EG-SA-17 | reverse complement strand
ACTTAGTTGAAGAAAAAATAATACCAGAGATAAAAGAAGATGGAGATAGCGATTTAACAATAGAAGAAATAGATTTAATTGGTAGTCATTTAGATAAAGAAATCGAAGATTTAAATCATTCTATTGAGAACGAAGATTGTGCTCAAATTAGAAAACAGACCTGTAAAAAAGAACTGAGATTAAGAAGTTCAAAAAGAAATTTGATGATTATTCCGAAAGAAAAAATAAATATGAAGAACAAAAATCGATTCTTAAAGATAGAAATAGCTTTTCTAAAACTGATCATGATGCAACTTTTATGAGAATGAAGGAAGACCATATGAAAAATGGCCAACTTAAGCCAGGATACAATTTACAAATAGCGACAAATTCTCAATTTTTTATCCTATGACCTATTTCAAACCCCAACAGATACTAGAACTTTAATTCCATTTTTAACAATGATTCAAAATACCTTCGGTTATTTACCAGAGTATATTGTAGCTGATGCAGGTTATGGTAGTGAGCAAAACTATATGGCTATTATAGAT
>NZ_JACVZO010000080.1:0-535 GCF_017151845.1 Staphylococcus sp. EG-SA-17 | reverse complement strand
ATAAAATAGACCTGAACAGAAAACTGTTCAGGTCTATTTTTATAAATCAAAATCTTCATCTTCAATTTGAATGTCGCTATCTTCTGGATGGTATTTGAAATAACTAGAAGATAATTTGTCTAAATGTAAAATAGTCGCTTTATAATCTAACATAGCTGAAATAACTTGCATGACGTTCTCAATATAGTAATCTTCTTGATCAGGATTCTCCATAATATCTTTAATGAATATTTCCATTAAATCTTCTTTATAAGGTTCTACTAAATAATCAGGAACTTGATCAATTTCGTGTTTAGCTTTTTGTGATATTCTTACTAATATTTGTTCATGCTGCGCCATCAGTTCATCCAGTTCAAACTTCATTTGTACTTTGAGATCATCATTTAAGTTATGAATATCGTTTTCGTAACGATTCATTTTTCTTAAAACTTCGTATGCTCTACGTGTTGATGCAATAATCTCTTTGAAAAGAATCTTCTTACGCATTTGACTAAAAGCTTGTTTCTTTGTGTAGGCTCTTTCTTCTTTATAATAT
>NZ_JACVZO010000007.1:0-120869 GCF_017151845.1 Staphylococcus sp. EG-SA-17 | reverse complement strand
CTGGAGAATCATATCGATTAAAAGATTATAAAACCGAAAAATCATTAAATATACGACAATCTTAAACCGCTAAAAAACGACATTTTCAAACCGCCATAAAACAGCATTTTTAAACCGCTATTGACAACCATTACATTTTTATATTTTAATATTGAAAAAATCACATTTTACATTCATTGTCATTATCTTTTTATCTTCAAATTGCTTGAAGTCATTTAGATTCAACTACATCTATTATGTATAAATCATTAGGACGGATTTCTTTTAAACCCGTCCCATGTTAAATTAATATATTCTATTGCTTTAATCTTGATTGCTGTATTTTATAAACGAATACTGTACCGATTGTAAATAAAATGATGCCAATAATGAATAATGGTATTCCAAACATATTAAAAGGTTCACCGTAAAGTTTTATTCCAATTTCCATAAACCTAGCTTTCATTACGAAGTAAAATAAGATAGACATAAATATAAATACTGCATATGTCCCAATGATTGATAAAATTATCGTTGGTTTTGATATAGATTCAAGTGCTTTAGAATTTTTATGCGGTGTATAAACAAATAGCCACATGACATTCAGTGCCAACATTCCAAAGCTACCTAAACATAAAATAAATCCATAAACACTTGTTAAACTTAAAATCCCTGCAATTGTTAAAAGTATCCACCAAGTATATTTCATGCTATGACACTTCTTTTCCTATTTTGTTATATCTTAAAACAGAAATCCCACTTATTAACCAAGCAATAAATGTTAATAAATTGGCGCTGATTACTGCACCAATAATATACAAAATGCCACTCGCTCTATTATTCACAAACAACTTTTTCATAGCTATAATGCCTAATAAATCTGAAGCTAAAGAAACAACAAATAATATTGCAAATATTGTCACGAATGTTGCTTGAGCAGTTTCTGGACTTTGTATAGTTTGTTCACCATTAACAGTTGTGGTCAATTCTGGCTGTATAATCCCTGTTGCTGATAAAATTAAAAATATTAAAAATAACAATGTTAAAAAACTTTGAATAATAATTCCAATTAAAGACGTCACTTTGATTAATTTTTCCATTTTCCTACTCCTTAAAATTATTTTACTTTAATATCTTTATAATCTGATTGGTGTTCTTTCACGTATGTTTTAGGATTAATATCTCTCTTATAATAAATTTTGTCGTTTTTAAACTCGTAAGTCGCGTAAAACATTTGATCTTTATCTTTAAATAACTTATAGCTGATGATAATTAATTTGCCATCATCAAATACATAAGTATTTACTTTATCCTTATTAAATTCAGGATTAACTTCATTACTCTTTTTAACCATCTCTTTATGAGTTTCTTGTTGAATTTTCATTACTTTATTAATTTGACTTTGATATTTATTTTCATTTTGCTCATTACCACAACCATAATTGATTATACTCATCATTATAATTAACACTCCTATAATTAATCTTTTCATTGGTTACTCCTTAATTATCTATTTTTAATAAAAAAGTCTTTCAACTCTATCGGTTTTCGATTAGGTTTTATAAAAAATTCCCAAAAGTGGTAAGCAGGCTGTCCAGATTTTTTATTTTCTCTAAATGAGCGAACATGTATAAATCTAAAATAGCATGCAATCGCATATAATCCGGGAATCATATACAAAATCGACAGTACTTTTGTAACTTTCACTCTATTAGCCAATTCAATATTATTTTGATCATATTGATAGTTTTTCAATAAAATAAAGTAAAAAATAATTTCTAACAAAATGGTAATTGCATATGCAACCATAATTGAAATATAACAATAAAAGCTTACTCTATCGCCAAAATCCCTACCATACTGCAAACGATTATTAATTATACCTGCAATAACTGGTAGAAACGCCAGTAAAATCATCATTGCAAATGGAATAACTTCAAATGATAAAAATATTTTGTTTATTCTCTTTATTTTTTCCATTTCTACTCCTTTAATTAGTTAATTTTTCAATAGCAGCAGCTATTGAATTTATTGCATTTTCTAGTACAGATAATGTACTACCCAATGAATTAACTTCATTTTGCATCTCGGTAATTTTATCGATGAGTCTATCGATATTATCATCAATATTTTTTATACAATTTGTTATTGAACCACTTATGAGTTCACTCTCACTTTTCTCTTCCCATTTCGAATTATTTTCTCCCTTCCAATAGGAATATTCTTTGAAAATATTCTTTGAATTTGTTCTATGCTCTTTCACTTCCTTTTTTAAATCATTTAATTTATTCTTAATTCGTGTTGCTCTTTCTATTTTATCATTTAATTCTGCTATTTTGGTTTTAGTTTCTGCTGACTGTTGAAGTTTATAATTCTTTTCCAATATTAAAGATGATTTCGACATTTTATTCTTCCTTTACCATGTAATTTTAATTTTTCCTCCAAGTATAAATTTAGCATCAACTTCAATTCCTTTTTTGCCAACATTTACACCTCCCCCAGCTTGAGCCCCAATACTCGCGCCAAAATCAAAATTTAATCCACTAAGTGCAAAACCACCTTCAACCCCTGTATTAGCTCCGACTGCTTCAGCTTTCGCTTCTACTCCATCAGCACCTAAAGATCCACTCGCACTTGCTGACAAAACTTTTGCATCTCCTTTTACATGCAAATTATTATCTTCTGATCCAAATCTTAATTGTGCTTCCGCATCAATTAATTGCGCTTCTGCAATAGCAGATATATGCGAGTTACTAATTTCAGCTGAACCTTTTACACTCCCTACTTCGAGTCCTGCCTTACCTTCAACATTCTCGTACTTTACCTTACCATCTAATCCAGCTACTTTAGCATCTCCTTTAACCCCCATCGAATCGTCGCTTCGATATGCTATTCCACTAACTTTACCTATTTCAGCTGTACCAACTATATGTCCATCTTTAGAAATTGCTTGAGTTCTACCTATTGTCTCATCTCCTTCTGCATAAGCAACAGGATGATCCGCTTTCATTTTTTTAAATTCACCCTTGTTAGTTTCATTTTTATACCAATTTTCTTTTGTAATGGAGTTTATCTTTGATACGATAATTCCATTTTTATCATGATATTCATTATTCAATTTATTTATTTGAGTTATTAATCCTCTTACATCATTGCTTAGACTTTCTAGTGATTGCTTACCTGTTTGATCCATAGTCTTAAGTTTTTCTTTAGTTCTATCTATTTTTTTGGAACTTTCATTGTAATCACTTTCTACATTATCTTTCCCTAAAGACACAGTATCAATAAATTCTGATGCTTCAGATAGAATTGCTGGGGAATTACTTGTAAGATCTATGAATTCCTTCTTTTTTGAGACCACACCTTTTTTAGTTTCATTCAAAGTTTGTAAACCAATTTTGGCATTACTACTTTTATCGCATTTTTCTCCAAGTTCTTTTAAGTGCTTTACTGATGCTTCCAACTTATCCATTAAATTAATAGCTCTAGAAATTGTGCTTATATGTGCTGATTCAACATATTTCTTTATACTATCCGCTGTTTTTCCTTTTATACTACCAGTTTTAGATAAAAAATAACATTGAGTGTAATGATTATATAATACTTCATTTAATTTCGTTTTCACATCATTTGTTTTATTAAAATATTCTTCTAACTCTGAATTAACTAATCTAGGCATATTTTCCCCTCCCTAATTCCTATTTGCAATTTTATTTGCATTATCTTTATCATTCCGTTGCATTGTTGATGCTATTTTATCCATTGCTTCTTTATCGCTGCCAATCATCTTAGAATACGTTTTCATCGCTTTCGATAAGTCGTCAATTATTTTTTCTAGTTCAACTATACTTTCTAATATAATTTCATTTTTAGCATCTTTTATACTAGAAATTGAAACTTCACTAATCTCACTTGATCCTTTTTCAAATTTCTCTAATACATTTTGAAATTCAATTGGATCTAAATAAATTTCTTTCCCCATACTTAAACCTCCTCAAAGTTAATTTTAAAATTAACAAAACTAGAACTCTTAATAACTTTTATAACATCTCCTACGGTTAAAGTTTTCATATATTTTATTATTTCATTCAAATCCAACACATCACCATTCAGTTTAGATAGCAATTCGTAAAATTCTTTTCTATCTTTTTCATATAATCGCCTAATACTTTCCATGATATTATTTTTAAAATCTTCAAATTTTCCAACGTTGTAATTTTCTATTTTTTTTATATTATTTATACATTCATCTTCCCTACCTAAAATACCTATTTCTTTTCTAGACTTGTGCACTTCAAAATTATCGCCAAATAAGTAATATCCAGTAGCCAAAATTACTGCATAATCATAATGTTTATTTTTATTATCAAACTCTTTAAATAAGTATCCAATAAATGAAGAGTTCCTACGTGCTTTTTCAACTATATAATTATGACCGTTAAACTTTGGTATATATAAATAATTAAATTTTTCACCTTTATTTTTAAAATTCTTTAATTTTTCTTTATTGTCAATTTTTTCACTTATATTAATCAAACAATTTTCGTAATTTAGCATATATTTTTTAAATACTTCCAAATTCTTTTGATCAAAAATCCATAAATCAGAAATCAACTTTTTAAAAGAAAATGTATAGTCACTAAATAATTCCATGAATTTCATAGTAGCTCTGTACTCACTAATTTTAAAATTATAATTCATGTCTTTCTTGGCTAACTCTTTAGCTTCTAAAACCGATGCCTCATTTAAATCTTCTTCACTCATCACTTTAATAATTTCATTGTATTTTTCAATATACATATCCTTATATCTATATTTTTTATCATGCGCAAATGAAATAACAGTGCTATTAAAATAATTATTAATATCTACAATTATATTTCTCTTTTTCAATTCAATTTTCAAATATTGTGCGAAGATAATTGGCGTTGCATTAGAAAAATTAATTTCTTTCCCGTTATCAAATATAACTTTAGAATGTCCAACTCCAGTACCTATAATTATATTTGTATAAATATTATTGTCAGAAATCTCACCATTTTTCGCATTAAAATCAAATCTCATAATACTCTCCTTTTATTCAAATAATTTAATTTTTTTATATTCATAGTTATATATATAATACATTTCATTATTCTTAAGGTTTTTTTCATTTACTTTATAACGAACTTTTATTAATTCTTGTTCGCTAATACTAATTCCTACAAAAGCGCTACTGACTATTTCCTTAAGTAACTTTATTTGAGAACTAAATCCTCCAATTGTTTCTTGATACAATCCGTAAATAATTGGAAAGACATTATTCTTTGGTCCGTCTAAAAATATAGTTTTTATTTCATCATTATTTGGTGATGCAATATTTATAAATTCTTTAAAATCCGATATAACTACTATCCATTTTTTTCGTGGTTCTACATTTTTTATAAAACTCACTAATTCATTTTTAAAACTAATAATTTCTTTCTTATCTCCACAGTACAAATAATCTTCATACCCTGTATTTTTTAATATGCCTTTTGTGTCTAAAGTTGCAATTTCATATTCATTTGAAATTATATTTAGCTGTTTCTCTAATAAAGTTAAACCATTATCTATATCAACAGGTTTAACTGAAGTGAAAATATTTGTTTGACTTAAGTCGAAACCAACTAGTTCCACATCCTCAAAGTCTAATCCTAATGGTAATTTGTGTTCTTCATGAATGATTTTTTCCAAATCATATGTTTCTTGAATATCATCCATTAATACCTTATCTGGCATCATTGGGATATGTTTTGGATAATCTCCTACATAGAATTCTTTCATTTGTGCTACTTCATTTTTAATGCGCTCGTTATATGTTTGTCCTTCTGCTAATTCAAATGGTTGCGCAATTTGGAACTGTGTGAAGTTATCATCATTTATTGCAGCTCTACCTTTAACATCTTTCACACCTTTTTTATAAGAACCAATAATATTTGTTAATTCATTATTTTCAAAGAGGTATAGTGCAACTCTTGTTTTAATGTTAGTAAATATAGCTGATTTTATTGCACTTGATCTTGATCCTGAAAGAATGATGTATACCCCTAATGCTAAACCTTCACGTGTTACCTTAGACATCATTTCTTCATATTCTTCCATAAATGGTGATTCTTTCACCGTGTCGTAGTTATCGATAATTAAGAAAATATTTGGAATTGAATTTCCAGTTTCTTTATTATATTGCTCTATATTAACTACTCTCTCTTGACTTAATAGTCTTTTTCGCTCAGAAATAATATCATGTATCTTACGTATCGCCTTCGCAATCTTGTCTTCTTGATCTACTGTAAAATAATCAGCAACATGTGGTATGTCTGTGACTGGCATCAAACCATTAGTTCCGAAATCGAACAAGTACATGTGTGCTTGATCAGGACGATGGTGTCTTGCAACATCGAAAATAATGTTGTGTAAGAACGTTGTTCTACCATATCCTGGACTTCCGATTAACGCGATGTGACCAGCTTTTTTCAATTGTAATACCATCGGCCCTTGATATTGTTCTTCTGGTACGTCTTTAAGTCCTAATGTTAATTCCACTTCTTTTGCATCATCTGACCATAATTTTCTGAAATCTGTTTCTACTAAATCTTCTTGATATACATTTTCTGGTAATGGTGGTAACCATGGACGCTTAACTTCTTCAATTTCTAATCGTGTTGTAATAGATTCGATATGATCGATAACCGCTTCTAACTCAGTTTGATTTTCTTTCGTTTCTTCATCTTCAAGTCCACTCAAGTCTTTGTTGATTGCTTGAAGTTGACCATAGTCATTAATCATGTAAATCGTCTTATCTTCAACTTCTAATTTATCGCCTTCGATGTTATATGTTGCTCCACTCCATGCAGATTGGAACAATTCATAAATTTCATTATTACCAACTTGTAAATACGCGCGACCTGGTAATGTAATGTCTGCTGCATCTGGTGTTTTTAAAATTTCATTACTGTCTTGTCTATCTTGTACTTTTAATGCCAATTTAAATTTAGAGTTAGACCAAATTTGGTCATCAACAACACCCGATGGTTTTTGTGTCGCAAGTATTAAATGAATACCTAACGAACGTCCAATACGTGCCGTTGATACAAGTTCTTTCATAAAATCAGGTTGTTCTGATTTTAATTCGGCAAATTCATCGGAAATAATGAATAAATGTGGCATTGGTTCTGTCGCAATACCTTCTTTAAATAACTTATGGTATTGATTAATATGGTTAACATCATGCTCTCCGAATAAACGTTGACGTTTTCTCAATTCGGCTTTGATTGATGTTAAGGCACGCATCGCTTCATCGCCATCTAAGTTTGTAATCGTACCAACTAAATGGACTAAATCTTTAAATAAGTTCGCCATACCCCCACCTTTATAGTCAATCAATAGGAATGCAACTTCATGCGGGTGAAAATTAATAGCTAAAGATAAAATGTATGATTGGATAATCTCAGATTTCCCTGAACCAGTGGTACCAGCAACTAAACCATGTGGTCCGTGTGCTTTTTCATGTAAGTTCAATGATAAAATGTCATCTTTACCTCTTACACCTAAAGGTACTGCCATCGTTTTGTATGTTTCGTTTTGTCTCCATCGATTAACCACATCAAGCTGATCTACTTCTTTCACGTTATACATTTCTAAAAATGTAATACTATCAGGAATTGCATTTTTCAAATGTTCGACGTGTATCAAATTCGCCAAACGTCGCGCGATATATTCTTTATCGACGTTATCAATATTTTCAGGTGTAAATTTCAATTGAACTAATTCTTTTTCTTTCGTAATCAGTTCGCCTTCAGTACGAGACTTGATATCAATAATGGTATCTACATGCTCTGGCAAACTTTCAATCACATCTTCAACAAAGATTAATGAAATACCATATTCTGATAAATCTTGGTTTACATATTCTAAAATGACGTGATCAATAATTAATGACATATCTGTAATGACAAACACTAATTGCGGTGTGAAAATAATTTGCTCATTACTTCTGCTGCGTTCACGCACAGCTTGGATACGTTCTTTAATCATGCTATAAATTGACGTTAAAATTTGGTCACGTGTTCGTTGATTGTAAACAAACCCTCTAATGTTTTGACCTCTCAATGTCATATGTGGCAACCAACGTGCCCATTTCAATGTTTCAACTTCATCTTCACGTGTCACAAATAGAAACTCTAAATCATGATAACTATGGAACGTTGACAATTGGATTAGCATTTTCTCCAATTCTTCTAAAATGAGATGTCGTGCACCAATATATGCAATTGGCCCATGATTTAAATCATTGATTAATGGTGCTTGTTCTACATCTGTGTAAAATTCATACAATTCTTTAGCATCGTCGAATAGTTCATCACGACGTTGGTTAAATTCTTCTTCTTGGTAATCTAATTTGAATGACTTTTCTACATTCGCAATACCTAACTTATAATATAAGAAATCGTGATGATGCGATGTTTTTTCATATATTCTTGGTGCTTTCGTTTCAACGATATCTTTAATTTCAGCAACCGTTGGATAATGATAATTCAAACTAAAACGTTGTGCTTTAATCGCTTTATTAATTTCTTTAGATTTATTATCCAAATAAGCTTTGTAATCTTTCTCTCGTTTTTCAACATCTTTGTTATACTTTTTCTTTTCAGAGAAATACGTTGTAATACCAAATACTATCGTTACTGTACTCATACCAATCATCATTAAAATATAAATACCAATTGGTCTCACTAAAAAGATGACAACAGTTAAAGCAATCATTACTAATGGCGGTATAATGGAACGCCATATCACTGTATTGTTCTTCTGTATTGGCTGTGGTGGTCTTTCAATCTTAATATCATCGGTCGGTTCACGGTGAATAATCCTTGGCGAACGATGGTACGTATTGTAATCATCTGCCTGTGCATGTGGCATCTCTTGTGTTAAGCGAATTAATGACGATGCCACTGTATTCTGACTCAATACATTTAAACCATCAGCTTGTACTTCGAGCCATATCCCTTCAACATAAATATGATCACCAATGTAAGCTTTGTTTGTTAATTGCTCTTGTAGTTCATAGTTAATATACACATCTGTATTTTTATCGTGCACAATGCGTACGTATTGTGATTCTTGTATTGATTGAAAATCTTTAATAATGATGGCATTCATCAAGCTTTGAATAACCATATCATCATACGCATTTGGCCCAATTGTCATCGTATCTTGAATTGAAGGATAAGCAAATGATGCATAATCAGCTTCTGTATAAAGTTGTAATGTAATGTCATCAAGGTCACCTTTTCTAACAAGCACCTTATTAATAGAAGTATGATTCGCTTGCCAAGTACCTTGATTATTTTGTTCTAAATGAATGACTTCGCCTAACGATTTCAACGTAATATCTGCACGCTCGTCTTCGCTAATAGTATATGTCTTACCATCTCGCAAATTGAGCATCTTCAATTGTTTGTTATATTTTATAATCAATTTATGCATTGTCTTTGCCTCAGTCCTATACTATTTTTTTCTTTCAGCTTCTTGACGTTTTTCTTTATCTTTTTGTGCTTGTTCTTTTTGTTTCTTTTCGTTCTCTTCTTGTTGCTTTAATTTCTCATCTTTCGCTTTTGCTTTCTCTTCTTCAGATTTTGCTTTTTCATCTTTAACTTGCTTTTCTTTATCTAAAATATCTTGCAATTTATCGTTATATTTTTTAGTTTCTTCAGAACGTTTATCATTCGATAAATCACCATTATTTTTAATCTCATTTAATTTATTAATCAACGCTAATTTCGTAATATCGTTATCATCTAAATATGTTGCAATGTCAATCGCTTCATCAAGATGTCCTTGTCCTAATTCCATCCAATATAATAAGTAATCTTTGTTCGAATTTGGCGTCACATTATTAAGCAAGTTTTCTTTCTTATCTTTTTCTAAACCTTGTTTGTTCGTTTGGATATAGCTTTTGGCATAAATGTAAAGCGCTTCTTTGTCTAATTTTTTACCATCTAAATCATCATACGTATTTAGTACTTGCGTATAATCATCCTTTACAAATGCTTGGTATCCTTTTTCAATGCGCTCATTATGCTTCATTACTGAAAAATATAAAAAAGCTAAAAATGCAATTAATAACACACTTAACGTTGTCATACCGATAGCGACCCATTTAAAAACGGTATGCCCTACTTTACGAACATATGCATAATTTTCACTATAATCTTGTTCTTGTTTCTGATATTGTTCATCTAAAAACGAAGTTAATAAGTCTAACGTTGCCGCTTCAATAACTTTAGTTTCAAATGGTGTTCCTTTATGTAGTTCTAAGTTTCCTTCAACTAATGCGTCAAATGATTGTTTCTCATTGAATGCACATATAACCAGTGCTTTATATCTTGTTAAAAATTCAGCTTCCGACATTGGCAAAGGGTCAACAACATTTTGTAATCCTCTCGTTTTGGCAATCGGCAATCCATCTCTTGTGAAAAATAATTCATCTGGTGCCAACACAAATGTGTAGCGTGTACGATTTACTTCTTCTAAATTTTTGATATTAAGTAAGTAACGTAATTTTTCATTTTTAGTAAATGATTTAATATTATCAAAAGGTGTATGATTGTCATTAATGTCATAATGTATTTGGAAACTATCACGTAGTTCAGTTAGTTCAGCATCTATAAAATATGGAGAATGTTGTTCTAATAAGTACATTAAATGAAAATGTTCTGGTTTAATTGAAGACTTAGGAATCTCTCTCATATCTAAACGTAATTTTGTTTTAGCTGCTTCTTCGGCATCTAAAGGTGTTAACATATCTTGCATTTCATTTTTAGGGTTATGATTTTTAACCATCTATTTTTCCTCCTATAGTAACTTCAAAATATCTCCATCAGCGATTTGATAATCAATAAGTCGGTCGTTTTCAACAAGTAATTGACCTTTCGTCATCACTTTAATTTGTGTATTCACATCGAAAATCGAAATATCCAAACTGTCTAACACTAATGCTATTAGATTCTTAATCGGTAAATATGCTGGTACTGCTAAGTCATATGTGCCGTAATTATAATTAGTAAAATCAAATGTTACTTTTACGTGCTGATTCATTTTTCGTTCGTCTCCCTTTATGAATTGAAAAAATGACAAATCCTAAAGTCAAAAAAGCCCCTACAGACATCAAAATGTACGGGAATATTTTTTTCTCCTGCTTGTTTTGAATATAGGGGCTTTTATCACTCTCCGAAGTCTTTTCTAAGTTAGATTTGGAAAATAACACTTTTTTAGTTTCATTCAAGCGAGTCGAGTGACTCGCTTGATTTTGAAACATATCATTTTTTATTTGTTGTTGTCTTTCTTTTTTCTGCTTAGCAATCGCATCATTAACCGCTTTGCTGTCTTTATTAAATAGCGTTGTATCATATTGATTTAAATCATTATTGATTCGCTTTTCCTCTTCTTGTTGCACGTCAATATTAAGTCCGCCATTATTGCTAGATGCTGTTAAAAAAGTTAAAGCAATCACGCTATTCATCAACATTAGATTAATCTCTCTTTCTTAAAGTGTTTTACAAACATGTTCAGTACGAAGCCAATAATCACAAGTACTGTTAATATTACTAGCGCCAAGCCTATAGGATGCTCTGCATTTAAATAATTGAAGAACATGTTATCGATATAAGATAATGGTGAAATTTTATTAGTCACACCTTGTCCAGCTGCTTTCAAATTATTCATAGCTACAAAGTATAGACCCAATGCAGCAATCATTAAGAACATACCGATAGATTTTACCTGTCTTAGTAAATACGTATTAATAAGTACGAAGACCATCATAGTTAAAATCACCATTAAGATGAATTTCGCTCTATAGCCAGCTAATACATGGAACTTATTCATTGCAATTAAACCGACAATTAATCCTTCTATCAAACCAGTTGTACCAATAACACCTGACGTAATGACATTATTCCAAAGATGATTTTTACTACTATAATCATCTTTAATGAAATTCATTTGTCCTTTGGCACGTTCATAACTATAGAAAATATATGCTGTAATCATTGATAGTAAGTACATCAATAATACGAATAATGTCGGTGAAATCACGTCTGTATTACCATTATTAGCTAAAACATTTTCTAAGTTTTTCTTTTGAACCGGATTACTCATAAATGCTTTTAATGCTTGGTTTTGTCTGTCGCCATCTTTAGAATTTTGTAATACTTTTTTAAACTCTTTAGCGAATAAATCATTTTCTTTATCGTTTTTAGCCATTTGACGGTTCAAGTCATTCGCTCTTACGCCTAATGCTCGACCTGTCGCATGTAGCTTATTAACATTATTGTCGACTTGATTTAATTGGCCACTAACAGAATCTGCAATTGATTTTGATTCTTGTGTATCTGATAGCAATTGCGTACTCTTTTCAGAAATTCTACTAATTTCTTTATCTAAATTTGAAGACATCGTATTAAATTCATCATTTTTGCCTTTATCAATTTTTGGTTCTTGTGGCTCTTCAGCAAATGTCTTTTTAACGTTTTCTAACTGATCAATCAGCTTAGAAATATCTTCTTTATTTTTGGTTGTATTCTTTTTGTTATTTAAAATGTCATCAATCAGTTTGTCTGAGTTTTCTTCCATTGAATCAATTTGATGTAACACAGCTACTTTATCGTCTTTGAAACTTTCCATGTCATTGATAACTTGGTCAACCATCATATCAATTAAACGTTTGTTATCGAATGGTTTATCTTCTCTGCCTTTTGTATCTGTGTACATTTTATAATGTGCATCAAATCTAGATAATGCACTCAATTGCTGGCTTAATGCATCTTTCGATAAGCGACCATCAAGGTTATGATTCAATGTTACATCCACAACACTCGTTGCTTTCTTATCATTTGGTTCATCTTGACGATTTGCTTGTCCAAATAACAATTGTAAATGCATTGTTTTATCTTTTAAGAAATCTTTCTCAGCATCCTTTTTCAATTTAGCAACGCCATTGACTTCAACTTTATATTCCTTGTTAGATGTATCGAGTTGAACACTTTGATCCTTAATGTCATATTTTTTACCATTAATTTTAATGTCGCCTTCAAAATTAAAATGAGGATCTGTTGCAACAGTTAATTGATTAATATCATTACTTTTAATCGTTTCAGTACGTTGCACTTTGACACCATCATTAATCAAACTACTTGTGTCTTGCGCAACTTGGTTATCGTAATCTGTTAAATTAATGTGTTCTGCTAACGGTTTTTTCAAATTATATTCGTTTTTATAACGTTTTGCTTCTTTGACAATTGCTTCGTATTTATTAGCTTCATCCTCATTTAAACCTGCAGCTATAAAGTCTTGTTTAGACATGTTATAGATAAATGTTGTATCTGTATCAGGTTCTTTGACAATATCATCATGAAGTTGTTTTTCTAAGTTTTCAGCGAATTGAGCATTGTTCATTTTAATGCTATTTAGCGCATCTTGTAAGTCTTTGTTATTTGCAAGCTCATCTTGCAGTGATTCTGTTAATTGCTTACGATAGTCTTCAATCATACCTTTTGAAAATGGTGACTCTTGTGATTGAATGATTTCTCTTAATTTATCTAAGTTTTCTTTAACAGTTTGTTTATATTCTTCTTTACCTGTATCTTGCATACTTGATTGTTGATCAATTTGGCTGTCCATCTGTTTTAATGCATTGATATAGTTATCAAGTTCCACGCTATCTTTTTGCGATTTATAATCTTGTAGCATTTTATCCATCGCTGTATTGTGCTCGTCAAATAATGAATTTTGTTTTTCAATTAAAGTCGAAACATTATAATCTGTGTTCACTCTGAACGTATCTGAATTCGCACTCAATAATGATTTATTGTATGTTTGGAACCATTTTGTAATATCTTTGTTTGCAGAAATTGAATTTACAAGCGTATCTGTAAATAATTCCGGGAAGTCGTTAATTGGATTTAATAAGTAATTCGAGAATTTACTATTCACACCATGTTCACGCGTCATAATAGCGCCAACATTTTTTTGTGCATTATGTAAATTATCAATGATGCTTGTTAAATAAATTTCGACCAAGTTTTTGTTAAAGTCATTAAGTACATTACTTACAACTTTTTCTGTGTTTTTAGCTACTTCTTCTTTTTGTCCTACAGCTGTTTTATACTGTAGTGATATTTTCGATGGTGTTTTAGCGTCTAATTGCATTGCCAATTTTGAAAAGTTTTCTGGGATAACAATCATGACTTGGTATCCACCATTTTTCAAACCAGACTCAGCAACGTTTCGTGTTACTGTTTCAAATTTATAGTTTTTCTCATTTGCTAACCTTTTAATAAATGCTTGACCCAGCTCAACCTTTTTACCGTTATATGTCGTTGGTTGATCCTCGTTAACAATTGCGATATGTATTTTATTATTTTTATTACTTACACTTTGGGATCCTTTTTCTGATTGATCTCCATATTTTGTTTGAACAAAAAATATCATACTAACTATGGCAATTATAATAATTAAAGTGACAATTAATGCATAAATCCAATTTTTCTTTTTCATGCTTATTTCCTTTCAGTTGTTTTCTTAAAAAATGATAAGCAAAGCCACATTAGAAAATGTGACTTTGCCAATTTCAGAATGCTTATTGCAAACCGAAATTATTAGAAAGTTGTTGGTCTTGCTCTTGAACGGCATCAGCAGTGCTATTCAATTGTTGTTTAATTTCTTCTAATAATTGTGCAAATTTTTCTACTTTAGGACTAAGTTGTTGGAATTGCTCTTCGAAACGGCTGAAAGCTTGACCTTCCCAGTTCGCTGAAATTTCACCTTGTGCACGTGTTAAATCAGATAAAATTTGACGGATTTGGTCTGAACCTTGCCCGTAAGATTGCGATTTTGCTCTGATTTCCTCTGGACTCATCTTAATCATTGCCATAACTAGAAACCTCCTGAATATTTTAAGTTTATCAAAACTTTTTAGGGACACTATTTTTTGAAAAAGTGCTCCTTACTCAAATAATATATAAATTATTAGTATATGTATATAGTTTTTTAAGTATTTTTAGCTTTTTTTAAATAAATATATTGAATATATCCATATATTTTTAATTAACCATTCATTTTTGTAATATAAATGTGTATACTAAAATTAAATTAAATACATAAAGGATTAAATGGTTATTATGAAGAAAACAATTTTACTGACGATGACAACTCTTACTTTATTTAGTATGTCGCCTAACTCGGCTCAAGCATACACGAATGATAGCAAAACATTAGAAGAAGCAAAGAAAGCACACCCAAACGCACAGTTCAAAGTGAATAAAGACACCGGCGCGTATACTTATACTTATGACAAAAACAACGCGCCAAACAACAATCATCAAAATCAGTCACGTACAAACGACAATCATCAACACGCAAATCAACGTGATTTTAACAACAATCAGTACCATTCTTCATTAAGTGGTCAGTATACGCACATTAATGACGCAATTGATTCACACACACCGCCTCAAACGTCACCAAGCAATCCTTTGACACCAGCCATACCGAATGTCGAAGACAATGACGATGAATTAAATAACGCTTTTTCAAAAGATAACAAAGGGCTTATTACAGGCATCGATTTAGACGAATTGTATGACGAATTACAAATCGCCGAATTTAATGACAAAGCAAAGACTGCTGACGGTAAACCTTTAGCATTAGGTAACGGTAAAATCATTGATCAGCCTCTTATCACAAGTAAGAACAACTTATATACTGCTGGACAATGTACATGGTATGTCTTTGATAAACGTGTCAAAGATGGACACACGATTAGTACATTTTGGGGAGATGCTAAAAACTGGGCAGGCCAAGCTTCAAGCAATGGCTTCAAAGTAGATAGACACCCAACACGAGGATCAATTTTGCAAACAGTAAACGGTCCATTTGGTCATGTAGCCTACGTTGAGAAAGTTAATATTGATGGAAGTATTCTAATTTCAGAAATGAATTGGATTGGTGAATATATCGTTTCATCAAGAACCATCTCTGCTTCAGAAGTTTCATCATATAGTTACATCCATTAAATTAATCATGACATCAATAAAAAGCGACCAGTTCGCAGTTTACAATTCGTAACACTGCAAAATTGGTCGCTTTATTTTGTATGTTATTCGATTATAAAATATGATGTTTACCTTCAAAATTGCAATAACTTGTCACCTTAAAGTTAACCGACATTTTTCAAGAATCATTATGTAATCAAACTATTTTTTGTAGTTTATTAGATTTTCAATAACTTATTAAACATTATTATAACTAAAATTCTATTAATTTAAACAAAATTTAAAATAAACCATTTAATAAAATGTATTGTTCTGATATGATTAACTCATAAATAATTGGGAGGAAGCAAAATGTCTAAAAAGTTAAAAATTATAATTCCTATTATTATTGTCTTATTATTAATAGGTGGAATCGCATGGGGAGTTTATGCATTTTTTGCAAACACACCGAAAAATACATACTTAAAAAGTGAACAACAAACTGCAAAAATGTATAAAGATTATTTTAATGACCGTTTTGAAAACGAAGTGAAGTTCCAAGAAAAGATGAAAGATAATTCATTTTTATCTTCATTAGAATTAAGCGCAGATGCATCAGATGAAATTGTTAAGGGGCTTGGTATTCCTAAATCTGTTGTTAATGCTTCGAAAATTAAAATGTCATATGGACATGATCCTAAAAAAGAGAAATCAATGATTAATCTTGAACCAACAATAGCAGACTCTGAATTAGGGAAATTCCAGTTAGCTGCAGATAAAGATAAGCATTATTTCGAATCACCATTATTTAAAGGGAAATATAGTGTTAATAATTCTGATTTATTATCAACTTATTCAAAACTTACAGGTGAAGATGAAGAAACAGCAAAAGAAAATGGTATTACAAACCAACAACTAAATTTAAATACTCTTTTTAGTAATGCTCAAGCACAACAAAGTGACTACAGCAAAATTGCCGAAAAATATTCCGAACTTATTGTCGACAAATTAGATGACGATAATTTTGATAAAGGTAAAAAAGAAGAAATTAAGGTTAATGGTGAAAAGTACAAAGTTAGACCTGTCACGTTAACACTTAGCAGAGCTGACACTAAAAAAATTACATTAGCTGTATTAGAAGAAGCTAAAAAGGATAAAGACCTTAAAAAATTAATGGAAGAACAAGGTGCTACAAAAGACTTTGAAAAAGACATCAAAAAAGCAATTGACGATGTCAAAGAAACTAAAAAAGATGAATTTGCTAAAATTCAATCTAAAATTTATACCGAAAAACATACGATTGTAAAACGAGAAATTACTATTACAGACAAAGAAAATAATAAAACTAAAATCAAAGGTACTAATACTTTAGAAGACAATAAGTTAAAACTAGATTACGCACTTGATTTCGATCAAGATAAATACACGTATGCTGAAGCGAAATATACAATTAAAGGCGTATCTTCTAAGGAAAAAGACAATAAATACAGTGATAAATACGAATTTGGTAAAAAGACAGAATATGATGAATCAAAAATCAAATTAGATAACCAAGAGAAAGTAGATGGCACAAAACGTCAAGATAAAGGTAAAATTACTGTCGCATTAGATAAATATAGCGACGAAAATGAATTCACTTTTGAAAATAATATAGATTCTGACGTAAAAAATAACACTCAGAAATCTACGTTAAATATCGGCATCAAATATGCTGAAGAACCAATTAATTTCATTTTAAAATCTAGCACAAAATTGAAAGCAGATATTGATTTTGATGATAGTGGTGCGAAAGATTTCAATAGTCTATCTTCAAAAGATCGTGAAAAACTTGAAAAAGAAATCGAAAAAAATGGCGGCAAAATGTTTGAATCAATTTTAAAAAAGGCATCTAAATAACTAAAATATAAAAATAAGATTGGAAGGTCATCTTGCCTTTCAATCTTATCATTGGAGGAGTGGTTAAATGAAAACAATACATTTGTTTCGCATCTACCACTCTTTTTTATTGAAAAAGTGGTATTTGATTATCTATTTACTATTTATATTAGCGGCACTCGTTATTACATTAACGACAATCCAACATGTAACAGAAGATGACAATCATTTTAATATAGGTGTCGTAGATAAAGATCAATCAAGTGAAACGAAATTAATCTTAAACTCTATTGGTAAAGGGAGTAACCTAGGAAAAAATGTGAGCATTAAAGCATATGATGATAAGCAAGCACATACTTTGTTAAAAAAACATAAACTTCAAGGTTATTTTGTTTTTGATAAAGGTATGACCAAGGCATTTTATAAACAAGGCGAACTACCAATTTCAGTATATACATATGATCAACAATCCATGAAAAGTGTCGTGCTATCTCAGCTAACAGATTCTGTTTACCAACGTCTTATGCGATCAATGGGTGGCATCTTAGCTTTTCAAGACTTAGCACCGAAAGCATCACATTCTGACAGTATCAATGTTATGACTGATTTGCTGATTACAGGATTAAACCGTTCAGGTGCATTTAACTTAGAACCGATTCATTTATACGATACGGGCAGTTATTATGCAATTACAGGATTTTTAACAACGGTATTCATCTTTGCACTATCTTTATTTACAGTTTTGAAAATGAATCAAGATACTGTATTGAAAGCGCGATTGAAAATGTTTCATTTTTCTAAAGAGCGTTTGTTAATCATTCGTGCGTTGATTACATGGTTTTATACTATGTTATGGAGTATCGTTGGTGTAGTTTGGATTGTGTTCAGTATTCCGAATACCTTTGAATTATATAATTGGCCAACGTTAGCCATTCATTTAAGCTATTATGTTACCTTTTTAATACTGTGGTTATTACTCATCGAACTTTTAACTACAGGCTTGTTGAATAGTATTAGTAAAGTCATATTAGCTATTGTCATCCTGGTGTTATCTGGTTTAACAATACCTACGATTTTTTTACAACATATAGCAAATGGCGTTTTCAATATTCAACCGTTCGCAGTTGTAACAAATCAATTGTTAGAAATTATTTTAAACAACTACATTTTAGAACTGCACCCTAGTTTCTATCTTAGCTTCATCGCACTTTTGATAATTAATTTAGCTGTATTGGTTTGGAGGTATCGTCAATGAAGCCTTATATACAACTTGTTGTGTTCAAGCAATGGTTACAATACATCTTGCTCGTAACAACCATTGTCATCGCACTCGTACTTATTGGTATCGGTTACCGTGTAGCACATGACAACTTCAAAATACCGATTACCATTCAAGATTTAGACCAAACCACTGCATCAAAATCATTCGTCAATAAAATTAAACAATCTGACTATGTAACTATTAAAAAAGTCGATGAAGATGAAAGCTATATTGAAGATGATGTTACTAAAAAGGAAGCTATTTTAAGTATGCAAATTCCTAAAGGTTTCTCTCAAAAATTAAAAGAGAACCGTTTAAAAGAAACGATACAGTTATATGGTAGAGATGACTTTATAGGTGGTATTGCTGTAGAAATTGTTAGTAGTTCATTATATGAGCAGCAAATTCCTAACATTATTTATGAACACCTTGAGGATATGAAACAGCATCAATCCATCGATGCTATCAACAAGTCCTATCATAAACATACACCTGAATCTAAAATCAAATTTGTGTCGCTTACTAAACAAGCACAACACTCTATTTCAATTAGCTTAATCTTTGCGGTGATTTTATTTGTTAGCGCTGTTCAAGTAGTACTTCATTATCGTTTAAACCAACAAGCAGCATTGCAACGATTATCACAATATCATTTAAGCCGTTTCAAACTATATAGTACTTATGTAATGACACATACGATTTTGTTATTGTTGGTACTATTGGCAGTTAGTCTATATTTGTCTCAACCACTCAGCTTAATATTTTACTTAAAATCACTGTTACTTATATTGATTTATGAGATAGGTATCGTCTTTATCTTATTCCATATTCAAACAATAAGTCATCGATTATTCATGACATTTATATATGCACTTGCTATGGGTATCGTATACTTGACCATTTTCATGTAAAGGAGCGTAACTGATGATAGAAATTAATAACCTTTCAAAGCGTTACCGTAACAAACAGATTTTCAATCATTTAACCATGTCCTTTGATAGTAATCGATTAACCGTATTACTTGGTGATAATGGCGCTGGAAAATCAACATTACTTCGTATGATTGCTGGTATTGAAAAAGCTAATGATGGAACTATCAACTATTTCGGCGAAAAATGGAATCAAAGACAAATACAAAATCACATCGGTTATGTGCCACAAGACATTGCGTTATTTGAACACATGACAGTGGCTGAAAACATTAAATTTTTTAAATCACTTTGTAAAAATCCAATTAACGATACAACTATCAACGAATATTTACAGCAATTAAATTTTGATGATACGTCTGCCAAAGTATCTACATTGTCCGGTGGGAATAAACGTAAAATTAATATATTAGTAGGTTTACTAGGTAAACCTCGAATTCTCATTTTAGATGAACCGACAGTTGGTATTGATTTAAAATCTAGACATGACATCCACCAACTACTTAACATTATGAAATCTAAATGTTTAATTATATTAACTACCCATCATTTAGATGAAGTTGAAGCACTTGCAGATGATATCAAGTTAATTGGCCAAGATCCTTTTTATCAACATGTTTTAGAGGACAAACAATGGACTTATACCTATTATTAAAACGAAAAAATCCCAAGCTGCGTATGATATCGCAACTTGGGATTTTCTGTATTATCTACTTTGCAAGTATGACATTGGGTCTACTGCATATTGATTACCGATGCCACCAGACATACGTTGGAAGTGTACGTGAGGCGCTGTTGAATTACCCGTACTACCTGAATATGCAATTTGGTCACCAGCTTTGACTTTATCACCAGCTGAAACAGTTAAACGATTATTATGCATATACCATTGGTAGTTATTACTGTTCGCTTCTTTAATCGTTACTTGATTACCACCACCATAGTTACTCCAACCTGCTTGTACTACTGTACCATCAGTTAATGAGTAAACTGGTGAATTTTCAGGCATTGCATAGTCGACACCGTAATGCGCACCACCACCGTGATATTGTCCATATGGTTGTAGTTGTTTACGACTTGTTAACCAGCTTGCGTCTTTCGCATGACCACTAGCTGTCGCTTTACTTGCTGATCCGCCATTTTGATTAGACGTGCCATTAGGGTAATTGACCTTTCCATTACCATCATGGCTGTTATACGCTTGGTTGTTACTATGTGAATAATAGCTCGCGTCTGGACCTACATTTGATTGATAACCATATTGATTAATGTGCTGTTGGCTTTGACTCGCTGTGTAGTCATTGTTATCTCCTGTTGTTGCTGGATTCACATATGTTTGACCGCTTCCATTGGCATTTGCATTTTTTGGATAACAGTTATAAAAATAATGCGTATGTCCTTGAGCATCTACGAATGTATAGCTATATTCTTTATTATCAAACATTGCTTGATTCCAGTTACCATCAGGTGTGTGATGATAATCCCCATTAGAATCAATTGTATAATAAGTACCATAAGATACGTCTTGTGATTGTGCTGACATTTGTGTATGTGCTTGTTGGGTGTTTGTCGTTTCTGCTGCATCTGCTTGATGCGCCATTGTAAATGTAGCGAAGCCCATCGTTGCAATCGCTGCTGCTGTTAATTTTTTCATGTATAAAACATCCTCCATTAAAGTTAAAGTTAGTTTTCAATTAAACTGTACTGCACATACTAAAAGAATTAGACAACTGAGTAAAGGATTTAATTCTCATTTTCCAACTATTTAATATTCCCGAAATGTTTTACTAAACTCATTACATTGTCATTACAAAATAGCCATACATTGATATTAAAATGACATCTCTCACTGCATTCGTTTAACCTTTTATAAATTTTCAAAACTAACAACTAATCATTCGTCCATGTTCGCGGTTCAACGCTAATGTATGATAGTAATCATCCATCAAATCATATCAACCAAATTCCATTATCAATCGCTATTGATTGTCATTCAACTTTCTAATAGTGATATGCTTCTCAGGCTTAAAAATCGTCATATCTTTTCTATTAATTAAATCATCTGTGAGCTTTAATGCTACTATTTCATTGCTACCATAATACTTAATATATAACGTTCTTGTAGTTAAATTTATTACGGTCTGATACATCGTATAGTGATTGTCAGCATCATGCGGACGTACAATTCCAATCGGTATATTTACCGCATCTAATAAATAAAATGCATTCATTAAATCCATTTCTTTATCATTGTTTTGAGCAATGTTTGCTTTCATAAATGCCATTCTCACAAAGCGCTCAGTTGAAGTAAATCCACCTGGCAATCCAAATGTACCTGCTTCATTGCCTAAAGGTTCAATCGTTACACCTTCCAATAAATTTGCTGTTGCTGGATAAGGAGAAATATTGATATATTGCCTTAAATTACTATAATGCCAATCTAAGTCTGGATGATTTGTTAAGACACCAATAGGGTTATCTTTTATAACCACTTCACCCTCTTTAAATGAAACTTCGACTGATTGTCCAGTTGCATCGGAAACATGATAATGCAATGGCGGAACTTCACCGATATCATTTAAATATACAGCTACAACATGTATTTGGGATGCTTGTTGTTTCATATCTTCAATGCTTGTTGTATATCCCAAAATCCATGTTACAATTTCATTTTGCGTAATATTCATCGCGTCCGCTTTGTGTGTTGATCCATATGAACTATAACCTCGGAAATATTGTGTTGAAATGGCAACGCCATGTTCATTAACACCATCACCATAAATAAAACCTTCCATATCTGTTCCTGTGCCAATAAAGCCATATTGCGTTTGGCCTGTCGTGCCAGTGCGAGATGTCCAACGATAATTTCTAGGCGTCACTGCTGGCGAACCATCTAATGGATAATCATAATCCATCGTGCGTCCAAGAAGTACTTGATTATTTAAAGTTTGTATTGTGAATCCTGTGCACATTGTTCTCACTCCTCTGTACCTTCATTTACTTTAATCACTTTCAAATAAAGCTGTTTCACTTAAACATACTATAAAAAATCAATCATACAAGCAATTAATTGATATTCATTCTCAATAACTGTGGTATGATATGTAAGGAAATCATGACTTATGTGTGAGTGAACGATCATCTATACATCCGTTCACTTCATCTCATGACTTTCTATATTTAATTTTTACAAGGAGTGACATCTGTGAATAACACACAATCTTCACCACGCAGTAATATTATTATTGCGATTATGTTGTCTGCATTAACATATTGGTTGTTTGCACAATCATTTATTAATATAGGACCTCTCGTTGGTCAAACGTATCAAACCTCTCCTGCCGTGTTAAATTTATCTATTAGTTTAACTTCCTTCGCCACAGGTATCTTCATGGTGGCTGCAGGTGATATTGCTGATAAAATAGGACAACTGAGAATGACATACATGGGTCTCATAATCAGTATGTTTGCATCTCTTCTATTAATTATATCGGACATCACTGCACTGCTCATCATCGGTAGAATTTTACAAGGTCTATCAGCAGCTATCTTGTTACCTTCAACAGTTGGCGTTTTAAATAATCAATTTAAAGGAGAACATTTAAGACGAGCGATTAGTTATCTAATGATTAGTACTGTTGGTGGCATCGGCCTAGCTGGTGTTATCGGCGGTTTAATCGCCACAAATTTCGGATGGCAAACGAATTTCATCATTAGTATAGTCATTGCTTTCATTGCCATATTGCTTCTAAAAGGCACACCTGAAAAAGTAAGTCAACATAGCCATCGTCATCCATTCGATTACAAAGGTATGTCGATTTTCGCTGTTATGATTGGTAGCTTTACATTATTGTTAACACAAGGATTCGAACAAGGTTGGTTTAGTACATTTTCATTCATTTGTCTGAGCATTTTTATCATCACTACGTTGATATTCATCATCATCGAACGTCGACATGAAGTACCTTTTATTGATTTTTCAGTATTACGCAACCGTCCGTTCATTGGTGCATTTTTAAATAACTTTGTTTTAAATAGCGGTCTAGGCGTAACAGTGGTCTTTTTCATATATGCTCAAACACACCTTGGTTTATCAGCTGCGCAATCTGGACTTGTTACATTGCCATATGCCATTGTGGCAGTTGCGATGATTCGTTTAGGTGAAAAAGCAACATTACGTTTCGGTGGCAAATTGATGCTCATCATTGGTCCGTTGTTCCCTGTCATCGGCATCACTATTATTAGCATGACTCAATTATCGGCATCACAATATGTCATTGCAGTTATCATTGGTTTCGTCATTTGCGCAATTGGAAATGGTTTAGTCGCAACACCCGGCCTTACAATTGCAATTTTCAGTATGCCAAATGAAAAAGTTGGTTTAGCTACAGGATTATATAAAATGAGTGGTACATTAGGTGGCGCCTTTGGTATAGCACTAAGTACTACAGTTTTCAGTATGTTACAACTAAACTATGCACCAAGTGTAGCTGCAACCGTAACATTTATCGTCAGCATTGTATTGATGATCCTTGGCTCATTGTCTGCATACATGATCATTCCAAAAACAGTTAAATCTTAAATATAATAGAAGAATTATGTTTCGAAATATCTTTATCACTTTAAAATGATATACAAGAAATTCAAGAAAAATAAGCGAAGAACGTTTTTCTCTGTTCTTCGCTTACTCTAATTATATTCACTATCAATTAGACAAAATGGCCATTTTCAAATATCACGCGTTGTTTCTGACCTTGAATATATTTATTATAATTCTCTTTTTGAAAATCAGTTAACATTAATTTAGATGTACCGTATTTTAACACTTTTTGCATTGTTTCTATTCTCATTTTTCTAAATAACCATCCATCTTTTAACACAATACGATTAACAGCATCATATGATAATTCTACTGTTTCTTTAATTTCAAATGTCTTGAATGAAATAATCGTGCACATTAAAAACGTATCACCAAAGTAATAAACATCTAAATCATCAAGTTTATGTTGTCCAACTAACAAACGACCATATTCGAACTCTTTTTCTGGATATTTCAATTCTAAAAAACTAATAATCTCTTCTTCTTTTAATTTGAATTGCATTTAAAAACATCCTCTCTTAAGTTTTAACAAGCCTTAATTAAAAATTTTTTCAATCACATAGTTCAATATACATCATTTCGTTATATTTTTTAATACTTTTTTTCAAAAACAAATATTTTATTCTTTAAAATAATGACTTTTGTATTCCTCATCACAATAAACATTTTAAAATTCTAGTTATCATAATCATTAAAAGGTATTAACCTTAATAATATATTCTCTCGCCTCAACCTTAATCGCATACTATAGGCGTCTGTTTGTAGACAATAAAAGTCATTCACGTCTTCATATGTCATCAAATGTTTATCATGATATGATGAATATAATAATCGGGTATATAACTGTATGATTAATTACACAATAAAGAGAAGGAATATAATATGAAAAAAGTGTCAATTAAAGATGTTGCTAGAGAAGCTGGTGTATCAGTTACAACTGTGTCACATATTTTAAATCATAATGATAGTCGTTTTTCCGCAACAACGATAAAAAACGTACATGCTGTTTCAGAACGTTTAGGCTATGCCCCTAATAAACATGCAAAACAATTGCGCGGCAGTAAAATTCAAACTATTGGCGTCATTTTACCTAGCTTAACAAATCCGTTTTTCTCAGCACTAATGCAAAGTATTCATGACCATAAACCATCTGATGTTGATTTATGCTTTTTAACATCTACAGCAACTGATTTGTATGACAATATTAAACATTTAATTGATCGAGGTATTGACGGATTAATTATCGCACAATACATATCATCCCCGGACGCCCTAAATAACTATCTAAAGAAACATCATGTACCTTATGTCGTACTGGATCAAAATGACCATCAAGGCTATACAGATTTTGTTCGGACAAATGAATATCAAGGTGGACAACTTGCAGCACAACATTTAATAGAACTCGGTCACAACAATATGATAGTTGTTGCACCATATGACATGATGGCGAATATGTCGACTCGTGTCGCTGGATTTGTCGATACTTTGCGCGCGAATCAATTGCCAGAACCACAAATCGTCCATACTGAATTATCTAAGCGCGGTGGGCTAACCATTGTTGATGACATCATGGTTCAATCTGCCACTGCAATCTTCGCTATTAACGATGAACTCGCTATTGGCATTTTACGAGGACTAATTGAACATGGCATCAGTATCCCGAAAGATATCTCATTAATAGGTTATGACGACATTGATTATGCAGCGTACGTCTCGCCACCTTTAACTACTGTGGCACAACCTATAACTGATATTGGCAAAACATCTTTAACCTTATTACTTCAACGATTACAGCACTTAGATAAATCCATTGATATGATTGAATTACCAACGACTTTAAAAATTCGTGCAACAACTGGCTATCATCTTTCAAACTAACTACGTATCTTCCGAAATATACTCATCATTGTTAGGCCCTTAGCGTTGCTTTAATGCTGAGGGTTTTTAATCATAATTATTTCACTAAGAAATTAAAATAATAATGTATGAATTTTTAAATATGATTTAAACGTTTTCAGCTTTTATGAAAACGCATGCATTTTACAAATAAAAATGGTACGATGGCACTGGTAAAACGTTTTACTAAAAACAAATCGTGAGGTGTATAACATGAGCATTGTTGCATTACTTATCGGGTTAGGCCCCTTAATTGGCTGGGGATTCTTCCCAACAGTCGCTTCAAAGTTTGGTGGTAAACCTGTACATCAAATTATCGGTGCTACTGTAGGTACGTTAATCTTCGCTATTATATTAGCCGTAGTCACATCAAGCGGCTTCCCTACTGGAACCAATTTGCTATTCGCCTTATTATCAGGTGCTGGTTGGGGATTCGGACAAATCATTACATTTAAAGCGTTCGAATTAGTCGGTTCATCTCGTGCCATGCCAGTCACAACAGCATTCCAATTATTAGGCGCATCTTTATGGGGTGTCTTTGCATTAGGAAATTGGCCAGGCATTGGTCATAAAATCATTGGATTTACAGCTTTAGTCGTTATTCTAATTGGTGCGCGTATGACAGTTTGGAGTGAACGCAAAGAAGCAAGTAACGCCAAAAATTTACGTCGTGCAGTGGTACTTCTGTTAATTGGTGAATTTGGATACTGGTTATATTCAGCTGCACCGCAAGCAACTTCTATTGATGGCCTAACTGCCTTTTTACCTCAAGCAATGGGTATGGTAATTGTTGCAGTCATTTATGGCTTTATGAATATGAAAGCAGAGAATCCATTCCGTAATAAAATTACGTGGTTACAAATTATTTCAGGTTTCTTCTTTGCATTTGGTGCCTTAACATATCTTATTTCAGCACAACCTAATATGAATGGTTTAGCAACTGGATTTATTCTTTCTCAAACATCCGTTGTGCTTGCTACATTAACTGGTATTTATTTCTTAAAACAACATAAAACGTCAAAAGAAATGGTTATTACAATCATCGGCTTAGTACTCATTTTAGTAGCCACTTCTGTTACAGTATTTATAAAATAAGGAGTGTAGATGTCATGAAAAAAACAGCTGTTTTAAATGAACATATTTCAAAAGCAATCGCGACAATTGGTCATTTTGATCTATTAACGATTAATGACGCTGGCATGCCAATTCCAAATGATCATCGTCGTATCGACCTAGCTGTAACTAAAAACTTACCACGCTTTATTGATGTCTTAGCTACAGTGTTAGAAGAAATGGAAATCCAAAAAATATACTTAGCAGAAGAAATAAAAGAACATAACCCTACACAATTGCAACAAATTAAACAATTGATTTCATCGGAAATCGAAATCATTTTCATTCCTCACGAAGAAATGAAAAGTAACTTAGCTCACCCATTAAATAAAGGTAATATTCGTACTGGTGAAACAACGCCCTACTCTAATATTGCATTAGAATCGAATGTTACTTTTTAAAAGTTATAACTTGAAAGGAGCGTACACATGACCAACAAAGTTGTTATTTTAGGTTCAACGAATGTCGATCAATTTTTAACAGTTGAAAGATATGCACAACCAGGCGAAACATTACATGTTGAAGAAGCACAAAAAGCATTCGGCGGAGGTAAAGGTGCCAACCAGGCTATTGCCACTGCACGCATGCAAGCAGACACAACATTTATTACTAAAATTGGCACTGATGGCGTTGCTGATTTCATCTTAGAAGATTTTAAAGCGGCTCATATTGATACATCATATATTATCAAAACAGCTGAGGCAAAAACGGGCCAAGCCTTTATCACTGTGAATGCAGAAGGACAAAACACCATCTATGTTTATGGTGGTGCGAATATGACGATGACACCTGAAGATGTTATTAACGCAAAAGACGCTATAATCAATGCAGACTTTGTCGTTGCACAATTAGAAGTACCCATCCCGGCTATTATATCTGCATTTGAAATTGCCAAGTCACATGGTGTGACGACAGTATTAAATCCTGCACCAGCGAAAGCATTACCTAATGAATTATTGTCACTAATCGATATTATTGTGCCAAACGAAACAGAAGCCGAATTGTTATCTGGGATTAAAGTAACTAATGAACAATCTATGAAAGACAATGCTAATTACTTTTTATCTTTAGGCATTAAGACTGTTTTGATTACGTTAGGTAAGCAAGGTACATATTTTGCTACTAAAAATCAAAGCCAACACATCGAAGCTTATAAAGTAAATGCGATTGATACAACTGCTGCAGGCGACACATTTATTGGTGCATTTGTCAGTCGCTTAAACAAGTCGCAAGATAACTTAGCAGATGCTATTGATTTTGGTAATAAAGCGAGCTCACTCACTGTACAAAAACACGGCGCGCAAGCATCTATTCCTCTACTAGAAGAAGTAAATCAAGTTTAAATGAATCAAACACAGCTATGATTTGAAGGTTTAGCATATAACATGCAACATTCGTATATCATGGCTGTGCTTTTTATCTTTATAAAACATCATCTACTAGAAATAATTTTCCACTAAACCTATGCTTGATGACTCATGTTTAGTTATAAATGAAGTGACAATTTTTTGTCATCTGTTTAACTTTCAAATTATCGCATATAAATATGCTATATTAATGATAATGATTATCAATTAATAAGGAGGTTATGTTATGTCTAAAGAAGCCGGTCATACATTTTTAGCTAAATTAGGAAAAACTCGTCTACGCCCCGGTGGTAAAGAAGCAACAGATTGGTTAATACAACAAGGGGCATTTTCACAAGATAAACAAGTGTTAGAAGTGGCATGTAATATGTGTACGACATCTATTTATCTAGCTCATACATATGGCTGTCACATTCAAGGCGTTGATATAAATAAGAAAGCATTAGAAAAAGCACAAGAAAATATCTCAGCAGCAGGTCTTGAATCATATATTCAAGTTCAACAAGCGAATGCTGTTAAATTGCCCTTTGATGACAATCAATTCGATATCGTTTTAAATGAAGCAATGTTAACAATGTTACCCATCGCCATAAAGGAAAAAGCATTACGCGAGTACTACCGAGTCTTAAAGCCTGGGGGTATCTTGTTAACACATGATATTGTCATCGTTAATGAATCACATGCCACACATGTAGTTAAATCATTATCTGCAGCAATTAATGTCAATGTCTCACCGCAGACGAAACTTGGCTGGTTAGATTTATATCATCAAGCTGGTTTTAATCATGTACATTATCATACTGGTCCAATGAGTTTAATGACACCTAAAGGTTTAATTTATGATGAAGGTATTGTCGGAACTTTAAAGATTATCAACAATGCTTTAAAAAAAGAAAATCGACCAATGTTTTGTAAAATGTTTAAAACGATGACTAAACTGCGAAAAGATATGAATTATATTACTTTTGTCGCTAAAAAAGAGCACTAAATATAATGCCACTAACTGTACTTTATATCTATGTTTGACTGTTACTTTAATTTCTTTGTGACACTAATCATCTACTTAACAATATCGTTATCGTTGATTAGTAGGTCATCAATTTTGGTTAAAGACTTTTATAAACACTCAAACATTAACACTATACATACTTAGTTAGTGGCATTATTTTTTTCTTAAAATTTTAACATCACGGGATTGGAACAGAAATGATATTTTCGCAAAATTTATTTATGTCCCTCCCCAACTTGCACATTATTGTAAGCTGACTTTCCGCCAGCTTCTATGTTGGGGCCCCGCCAACTTGCATTGCCTGTAGAATTTCTTTTCGAAATTCTCTATGTTGGGGCCCCGCCAACTTGCACATTATTGTAAGCTGACTTTCCGCCAGCTTTTGCGTTGGGGGCCCGCCAATACAACACTTTAGGTCCTACTATATTAATTTATGTCTCGGGCTCTAACTCTAAAATACTTATAATATACCTTTATAATTTATCTCCATTTGATGCTATCACTTGTTTATACCAATAGAACGAATCTTTTTTCAAGCGTTCCATCGTGCCATGACCATCATTATCTCGATCAACATATATTAAACCATAGCGTTTCTTCATTTCACCAGTTGTAAATGAAACAATATCAATGATTCCCCACGGCGTATAACCGATTAAATCTACACCATCTTGATCAACTGCTTCTATCGCTGCTGTAATATGTACTTTTAAATATTCAATGCGATAATCATCATGAATATGTCCATCTACCACTTCATCAACTGCACCAAAACCATTTTCCACAATAAAAAGTGGCAACTGATAACGATCATATAACACATTCAATGTATATCTTAAGCCATCTGGATCAATCGCCCAACCCCAATCACTCGTTGCGATATGCGGATTCTCCACAGAATGATTCAAACCACCGTTGACGATGTTGTTTTCAACTGTAGTATCAACATCATGTTTTACAGCCGTAGACATGTAATAACTAAAGCCAATATAATCAACCGTGCCCTGCTGTAAAATACTGTCGTCCCCTTCTTGCCATCCAAAATCATATCCTTTTCGTGCCAACATTTTTTTAGCATAGCTTGGATAATAACCTCTTACTTGAACATCCGGGAAAAAGAAACGTAAGCGATTCGCAATTTGTGCTTCCATCATATCTTTCGGATGACACGAATATGGATAAATGGGTACATGTGAAATCATTGTTCCAATCTTAAATTTCGGATTAATCTCTTTACCAAGACGAACCGCTAAAGCACTGGCTAAAAGTTCATGATGTGCTACTTGATACAAGACTTCTTCGGGATTATCATTTTCTGTTAATGCTACCCCAGAATTTGTCCATAAAAAGATAGGATTTGATGTGTCCATCTGATTATTAATTTCATTAAACGTCATCCAATATGTCACTTTATCTTTATATCTTTCAAATACAACACGCGCAAAATGCACAAAATAATCGACAACTTCTCTATTTCTAAATCCACCATAATGTTTCGCTAAATGAAGTGGCATCTCAAAATGTGATAACGTCACAACAGGTTCAATACCTTGTGCAATTAATTCATCAAAGATACGATCATAAAAGGCAAGTCCTTCTTCATTTGGCACATCTTCATCCCCATTCGGAAAGATACGTGTCCACGCAATCGACGTACGTAAACATTTCAATCCCATTTCTTTAAACAAGGCAATATCTTCCTTATAACGATGATAAAAATCAATACCTTCATGATTTGGATAATAGTGATTTGGATCTATAGATTCTGTAATCTGACGTGCTTTGCCATGTGCACCACTCGTCATAACATCAATTACACTTAATCCTTTGCCACCTTTATCATATCCACCTTCAAATTGATTTGCGGCAAGAGCGCCACCCCACATAAAATTTTGCGGTAATTTTGTCATTATTACAACACACTCCTAGTTTTTAAATATTTTAAAAATAACATCTTCAGTCGTAATGATTTCATTCATTGTCAGTTCTACTTTTCCTAAATCGGCAGAGTTGCTAATAACGACAATAACGTCTGAGTTATAACCTTGTTCCTGAATATATTGTTGATCGAATTGTAACAGTGTTTGCCCAGCTTCAACACGATCATTTTGCTTTACAAAGCACTTGAATCCTTTACCTTCCAAGTCAACTGTATTCACGCCAATATGAATGACTATGTCCACACCTTCTTCTGAACGAATACCGATAGCATGTTTAGTAGGTACAATCATAGATATTAAACCATTGAACGGTGCGATTACTTTGGATTCTTCATGAGCTTTGATTGCCAAGCCTTCACCTACCATTTTCTCTCTAAAAATTGAATCTCTTACTTCTTTAAGTAAAATACGACGACCAGCGATTGGTGCTTTCACTAAAATCGGTGTTGTCACTTTTGCTTGAGGTGTATAACTTGTATCTTGGCTATTAATATTGTCAGTATTCGCACCCTCTTCAACATTAGCATCCTTAATTAATCGCTGTAATTGCTGATACACTTCATCGACATTTCCGTTTAATTTTATGACTAACTGCGCATCATTTTCTGCTACAGATGTCACATCAACTATTTGTTTCACTTCATTTGCTGTAGAAGGAATTGTATGTTGCATATGAATTGTAATGCCCTTCGTGTCATACGTTACATCAACAATGTTTTCGACACCACCCACAGCTGTAAGAATGTCTTGGGCTTGGTCTTTATATTTATTACTCATAAATATTACCCCCTCAACTTGATAGTAGAATGAAAATGTATTTACTTACCTCCAATTATAATTGTACCGGTTCATTTTGTAAATGACGATACAATTATAATATTTTGTGCTATAATAATTACAGACAAAGTGAAATGAGGATAAAATATTGTTAAAGTACGAACATATTGCTAAGCAACTTAATGCGTTTATACATCATTCTAATTTCAAACCTGGTGATAAGTTGCCAAGTGTAACGCAATTAAAAGAACGTTATCAAGTAAGTAAGAGTACTATCATTAAAGCATTAGGCTTATTGGAACAAGATGGTTTGATCTATCAGGCACAAGGTAGCGGTATATATGTGAGAAATATTGCAGATGCAAATCGTATCAATGTTTTTAAGACCAATGGTTTTTCTAAAAGTTTAGGCGAACATCGAATGACAAGTAAGGTGCTTGTTTTTAAGGAGATTGCAACGCCACCTAAATCTGTACAAGATGAACTCCAATTAAATGCAGATGATACCGTCTACTATTTAGAGCGATTAAGATTCGTGGACGATGATGTTTTATGTATCGAATATTCTTATTATCATAAAGAAATCGTGAAATATTTAAATGATGATATTGCTAAGGGCTCTATCTTCGACTATTTAGAATCAAACATGAAACTTCGTATTGGTTTTTCAGATATTTTCTTTAATGTAGATCAACTCAATTCAAGTGAAGCGGCATTACTACAATTATCTAAGGGCGAACCATGTTTACGTTATCACCAAACGTTTTATACAATGACTGGCAAACCTTTTGATTCGTCTGACATCGTATTTCATTATCGTCATGCACAGTTTTATATTCCTAGTAAAAAGTAATACATACATCAAAACGTCTATATTCCAGTTATAAACCGGAGTATAGACGTTTTATAAGACATAATTTCTTTAAAAACAGTGAGAAGTACATTTTTAATCAGAAAATTACTTTATACTGTTCTTTATGTTTACATGATCTAAGAACTTATAGTTTGAATCCTATTGTATAATATCTCTTCCCCTCAAACGTTAAAACACACTAAAATCACTCGGTAATATGATGATCTATACTCTGTATTTTGGTTTTAAGTGTCTGTATCCCCTTATAAAAATAACTACTAATATAATGACACCTACTGTGAATATAATGTCCCAAGGCATTCTCCCCCACATGATTGCTTTTACAAGTGGTTGTTCATAAAATGACGTTAGTCTTGAATGCCAATAACCATGTTCTAATGCATCTTTAAGTTGGATATAACCTACTGGCATTAATGTAACGAACACCATACCTGCCAAGCCAATATTTAAAGCCCAACATGATATTTTAATCCATTTTTCAACTTTCGGTGTCCAAAATTCTTTTTTAGTAATATTTTTAAAAACATACAACGCAATTGCAATTGAGAACATACCATACACGCCAGCCATAGAACCATGGGCATGTGCTGCAGTCCATTGCGTACCATGTTCAAAGTAGTTAACTGCTGGTGTGTTAATTAAAAAGCCTAATGCTCCAGCACCAATTGCATTCCACAATCCTGTTGAAGCAAGAAAAATAAATGTACCTTTGTAAGGAAAAGCGATGTCACTATTCTTATATAAGCGATAGTGTGTGTATGCTTCCCAAATTAATAAACAAAGCGGCACGACTTCTAATGCTGAAAAACAAGAACCCAGTGCTAGCCATATGGAATGATCACCTTGCCAATAGTAATGATGACCCATACCAACAATACCTGTACCTAGTAATAAGATTAATTGAAAATATAATGCACGAATCGTCGTTTCAATGGTAGTTAATTTCATATTAACCATTAAGAAACCAATCAACACTACGGCAAATGCTTCAAATATACCTTCAACCCATAAGTGAACAATCCACCATCGCCAGTAATCGGCAAACGTCACATGTGAATTCGGCATTATAAATAATGATGCAAGATAAAATAACGGAATTGCAATTGCTCCAACAAACAATAGCGTCAATAAGTGACGTTTATCATGATTCACTTGTACTTTGTTGCGAATAGCTGGTAAAAAACCTCGACAAAGAATGATAACCCATAAGACCATACCTACTATAAATAATATTTGCCAAAATTTACCTAATTCTATATATTCCCAACCAAAGTGCCCGAATAGCCACCAATGAGAATCAATCCAACCTAAAATATGACCCCATTCTCCAATCATGCTGCCCATCACAACTATGATTAAGGCCCAAAACAAGATATCTACTAATACGCCTTGTTTCTTTGGTTCTTTGCCCAATACTTTAGGTACAATGTATATTCCTGCTGCTAACCAAGTCGTAGCAACCCAGAAAATAACTAATTGCACATGCCATGTCTTCGCAATATTAAATGGAAAGAGCCTTTGTATTTCTATACCAAAAAATTTATTCTCTACATAATAATGTGCCAGTAATTCGCCTAATAATATTTGAACCAAAAATAGTAACATGACAACGACTAAATATTTCCCAACTTTTCGTTGACTATCAGTGATTTTACGATCCACTTCAATCTTTGGTAGTTCCCGTTCCGACTCATACGTCGGCTTCATGTCAAATTGATAACGCTTTTGAATATATATAATGAATGCCAAGCCTGCAATCAGTAATGTTACAGATATAGCAGTCCATAAAATCCCTGCACTAGGCAACGTATTTCCTGCATCCACATCGTATGGCCAATTATTTGTATATGAAAATGTTTTTCCAGGTCTATCTGTTGACGATAGCCAAGCACCCCAGAAAAAGAATTGACTTAAATGTTCAACTTTATTTCCTGCGACCATATAATCATCATTTTGAAACTGTTTAATCATATTTTCATTTAACCCTACTTGTTTAGGGTTATTAACAAACTCTTTTTTATAATAATCTTGCAAATATTTTAGACCGTATACTTGTCCTGGCGTTAATACAAGTTGATCTTCTTTTTCAGAATAACGATTAATCCGTATTTCTTTCATCACTTTATCTTTAACTACGGCTAACTCTGCATGATTTAATTTATGAAGTTGCTTATGATAAATATCTTGTGCATAATATTTACGCATGCCAATCAGGTAATGATGTAATGCCTCTGCTGTATAATCTGGACCTAAATAGGAACCATTGCCTAGGTAGGAGCCATAATCTGTTAACCCATATTTCTCATATATCGCTTGCCCACTGATCAGCTCGCCTTTTGTAACAAGCGTATGACCTTGTTGATCTACTATCTTTGTTGGACGAGGTGCTTCATTTTTAAAAATATACCAACCACCTACTAGTAAAATTGAAAACACAATCACTAAAATCGTTAGTAGCACTTTAACTAAACGTTTATATGAACTTTGCATACTCATTTATAAAATCTCCTCTTAATTGCATTCTTACATATAAGCATACGCCGTTTTTTTATAAAGTGTTGATGACATTAAGTAATTTCAAGAATTTGTCGAAAAATATTTAATTGAAATTTCACAAATGATATAACTTAAATTTTAATTCTTGTTTAAATTAATTCGTTCTACCATTTTTCAAAAGTGGCAATACATAAAACGAACGCCTAAATACCATAATTCCTAGTAAAAAGTAATACATACATAAAAACGTCTATATCCCAGTTATAAACCGGAGTATAGACGTTTTTTTACGATAATAACAATGGCTCAAATTGCTATTATCTTGCTTAGGTTTTTCGTTTTAGAAGAATATTGCTACAAAGACAGGCACAACTGCTACAACAACTACACCAACTAACACTAAAGCTATACTTGCCATTGATTCTTCTACAGGTCCTAATTCTTTGGCTGGTGCTACACCTAATGTGTGACCACTTGTTCCAAGTGCTAATCCTCGGGCAATAGGGTTAGTAATTCGGAAAAGCTTCAAGAATTTATTACCTAGGGCATAAATAATGACACCATTTAAAATAACTGCTAATGATGTTAATTCTTTTATACCACCGATACCAGCTGATACTGGTAACGCAATCGCTGTAGTTGCTGCTTGAGGTAACATTGATAAAATAACATCATTGGCAAATTGTGCTAACTTCGCAAAAGTTAAAATAATTAATAACGCTACAACTGTACCGATACCAATACCTCCGATGATACGATGCCAATGTTTAACAAGCACTTCACGCTTTTTATATAACGGAATCGCAAAACAGATTGTTGCCGGTTCTAAGAAGAAGTAAATAATATCTCCACCTATTTTGTAAGTCTTATACGGAATGCCTGTTAAATAGAGGAAGGCCACACCAAATACCATACTGACAAATAGCGGTGCGAATAAGAAGAAACGATTAGTTTTTTCAAATAATATGGTCGCTAAGAAAAATGGTATAACGGATAACAGTATTCCGAAGTAAGGTGTGTTTAGTGCTAAGTGGTTAATCATGAGCTTGTGCCTCCTCTATTTTGATCTTTTTTGTGACTTTGTCACCTTTAGATCTCGAAGTAACTTTCATAATAATTTGTGTGACATAGCCAGTACAAATAAGTAATAGTATTGTTGAGACGATTATTAGTCCAATGATTAAAAATGGTGCTTGGCTAATGACACCTAAAGAGTTAACAACTGAGATACCGGCTGGTACGAAGAGTAAGCCAATGTTATTTGTTAGTGTCGTTCCTACTTTTTCGACTTCGCCTAACTTAACAGCACCAGTACATAATAATACAAATAATAATACTAAACCGATTACTGATGCAGGCATAGGAATTGGCATAAATGATTCAATTATTTTCGATACAAAGAGTACTAAAGCAATTACAATGACTTGGTGAAAAAAGTGTGCTGGTTTTGATGCGTCTTTTTGTTGTTTCACGACCATTGCCTCCTACGTTTGATTTAACTAAAGTATAGATGGCTCACTTCGATTTGCGTGATTTTTAGTCCGAAATACAAAATATCATAGGTAAAATGCATAAAAAAAAGGATTACTGTTAAAGTAATCCTATCGACGCTTTAAAATCTTTCATAAATGAACGTCCAACTTGCATCTTGACACCATTTGTCAATATTACCATATAAGTGTAGTTAAACCATTGTTGCACTTCTTTAATGTGTTTCGTGTTAATAATATATGAACGATGAATACGTATGAAATAAGCGGGATTCAATCGTTTTTCATAACGATTCAATGGCTCTGTTGTTTCGTATTTATGATTTGTTGTATGTATGGTTGTAATACCATTATGTGTGCCAATCCCAATAATATTTTGTTGCTTTAACATGTGAATTTTATCGTCAATTTCAACAGGTAAACTTTGATCAAAATTCGCCGACATATCATTCGCAATTGCACTTGCGCTATTATCATCTTTGGCTTTAGTCGCACGAACTTTATTGACTGCTTGTTCAATACGTTTTTGACCAAACGGTTTCAAAATATAATCTGTCGCATTTAATTCAAATGCCTGTACTGCGTATTGGTCATGTGCAGTTGCAAAAATAATCGCAGGTGGCTCTTTCATCTTTTGAATTTTAGCTCCTAATTCGATACCATTTTCATCCATTAAATTGACATCTAAAAATATAATGTCATATTGATTTATCAGTAGTGCTTCCAATGTTTCTTTTACATTTTCTGCCTCATTAATTTCTTCAAAACCACCAATTTCATTTAATAAATATGTTAATTCATTACGTGCTAATGGCTCATCATCTATGATTAATGCTTTCATATTTATTCCTCCTCTTGTCTTTCATAAGGAAGTACACACCAAAAAGTGGTACCGCTCGATGTCGATTCAAATTGTAATGCTGCGGATTTTCCAAATAATCCTTTTAGGCGTAAGTTTAAATTTTCTAAAGCACTACCAGTTCCAGACTCTGATTCTACAGATGTTTCTCCCAACAAATGCATTTTATCTTTAGAAATACCCTGACCATTATCTTGTACAATAATACGTACATGTGTTGCAGTTTCTTTAATCACTGACACGTCAATATCGTTACCTTGCTTTCGATTCGTAAACGCATGTTTGATGGCATTTTCAACTAAAATTTGAATTAAAAATGGTGGTACAAGCACATCGCGATACTTGTCTTCAACATTAATATTGATATTAAATCTTCCTGGATAACGTGCTTGTTCGAGTGATAAGTATGCACGCACTTGACTTAACTCTTTATCTAAAGTAATCGTATGTTGCTTTGAGCCTTGTAAATTCGCTCTGAAAAAATAACTCAATTCTAATAGTAACTCTCGTGCCTTTTCGCTATTTATTCTAACTAAAGCTGAAATCGTGTTAATTGAATTGAAGAAAAAATGCGGACTCACTTGTGCCTGCAATGACTTAATTTCAGCATCTTTCAATAACTTACTTTGCGTTTCGGCTTCACCAAGTTCAATTTGGCTACTAAAAATATTTGCCAATCCTTCTGCAAGTTGACGTTCCACAAAAGTTAAATCATTAGGGTTTGTAAAATACATCTTCAATGTACCGACGATAGAACCATGCATCTCAAGTGGTATCACGATAGCTGCTCTAAGCGGGCAATTCGGATGACTACAACCAATCTCTTCTTTAGTATGAACTTCTTTCAACTTTCCTGATTTCAATACATCTTTAGACAGACTTGTTAATATTTCATTTGTTGGTATGTGATGATCACTACCTGCACCTACATGCGATAAGATTTCATTTTTGCTTGTAATTGCTACGGCAGATACTTTCATTAAATTTTTAATAATCATCGCAATTTGCTGTGCCGATTCTCTATTCAATCCTTCTTTAAAATACGGCAATGTCTGGTTCATCAATTGCAGTACATCATGTGTTTGAACAGCCTTCATTTGCTCCTCTTGCTTTAATGTTGAAATGATAATAGACATAAAAATCGCCGTACCAACGCTATTAACAATAATCATTGGTAGTGCAATTAATGATATGAGGTCAACCGCATATGCTTTGTCGTGGGAAAATGTTAAAATGCTCAACATTTGAATCATTTCCATAACAATTCCAATCATGGCACTTTTCGCAATACTCGGGTAACGCTTGCGTCTTTGAGCTTGTAAACCAAAATAACCAGCAATTATACCGATAAATATAGATGAGATAAGATAAACTTGTGCATCCGCCCCACCCATATACACTCTGAAAATACCTGAAATAACGCCAACAAATAGACCTACAAAAGGGCCACCAACTAATCCTGCGACACCTATTGTCAATACACGTGTGTTAGCTAAAGATACATCATCATCTAAACGGAAGTACACACTTCCTGACAAACTATGTTGATGATCGATGACGATACCAGTTAAATTAGACATTAAGGCAAACAAACTGAAAATAATACATAATTGCCAACGTGCTTTCCATGTACGTCGACGATTCATTAAGTTTTTAAAATATGGAATATTCATCAACACATAGGCCAAAATAATAATTAAACCTACACGCTCAAGTAATAACATTGTTAGCGATAGCACGATAGCACCTCAGTGAATTATAATTATGTTTATTTTATCATAATAGTGCATGTAAAATTCATGAATAAATTATTAAAAAAACACGATACTATTTAATTACCTATACCATTAAAATTTCATATCAATTCTTATGCTAAGTTGACAATTTTCCTTTTCAAAATAATGACTATCATGTCACTAAATTTCTGTTAAGTATAGCGAAAAACTGCTGACATTACTTTGCCAACAGTTTCTAATCGCGTTATTTATGATACTTTTTTAAATAAAACATGATTCTCTAAATGAACATGCTCATGTGTTAACACTTCAAGTGCTTTTAATCTCTGATAAACGAGTCGCCAAGTACCACATGCCTCTATCGGTGGTTCATAGCTTGATGTTAAATCGCTCATTTTCACTAACAATTGTCCCGTTGCAATGTGATCAGATACTAAATCATCAATCACTGTATTAATATCGTCTACTACTTCACCTTGTTCATATTTAATGAGTTTTGGAAAATCAACATCATCTTCTTTTTGCATATGCTCTAACATGCCATTTTTAAATGTATCGTATGTTGCTTTTAACTCAACTAAATATGGATGATTAGGTCCATGTACTTTCGATAACTTTGTCACATAAGGTGTTAAATTTTTAAATTCTTCTCTTAGAGGTTCATGATATGCTGCTTGAATATATTGAATAAGTGATGAAACATTTAAAAATTTAGGATTTAACGAACCTGGTGTATTCGTTTGTTCAACTTCATTGAGACGTTGTAATAATTCGTTCAAATCTACATTTTTCTTTTCTAAGACTGCTGCTTCTATACTTACTTGTCCGCCACAACAAAAATCTATTCCCACACTTCTAAAAATATCTGCTGCTTTCGGATAATCAGTTACTACATCTGCTACTATGTCATTTTTATTTATCATTATAGATAACCTCCTCATTTTCAGTGTATACAATTTAATGTATTTGAAAATGATAAACGAGGAAATGTCATAATCATGTCATAAACAGCAAAATAAAACCCTCAAATCATGTTAGTTCACATAGATTTGAGGGCATTTATTATTTATTTTAGCGAGTAAGTCATATGTGCAGTGTTTAACTTAACAATATTTTTGAAGTCTCGCTTCTTAATATCTTTACTAAGTAAGATTTCCACTTCGTTTTCTGACGTTTGGCTTAACATTCCCATCACCATGTCGTCTTTTAGCACGACACTAGCCATACCTTCTTCAAATACATAACCACGATCCAGACCGGTTAAAATGATTTTGTTTTTACCTTTTAACTTCATTGAGATTGAATCCGTTAATGTAATAGCTGTAAAGTATAACGAAATGTTATTAAAGTCTTTTGTGAAATACGGTGTTAATCTATAAAAATCATTATTCAAATGAATTAATGCACTTGTTTCTGCAGTATATGCATATTTATTACGTTGATTACCAACACGCACTTCAAATACTTCCGTACCTATTTGGACTTCTAAGAAAACATCCCAAATTTTTTCTTTAGGTAAATCCGCTTTAATATCTTCTAACATAATGTTAAAACGATATTGTTTATTCGCATTGACAGTTAAAGGTACATACATTGTGTGCTTCTTGTTTCGTGAATGTAATTTAAGTCTGACATCATAATGTCCTTCGCCAATCATAAATTCATTTAACGTTAGCTCTGTAACAATTTTATGATTATCAAATTTAAATGCTGTCATTTTCACTTTTGGCTTAGCGATATCAATGCCTTCAAAGTATGGTTCGCCTTCATTGAATTGAATGTTTAATTTACCATCTACAATATCAAAACGGTAGTATTGACCTTGACGGTAACTTTCTTCTACAGTTCTATAGTTGTCTATATCTTTCGCTCTCGCGTAGTGCAACAATGGTCGTAATTTACTCATCACCAATGCATCTACACGTTCTGGAACTGCTTGTATAAAGTCTCCTAGAGCATTAATCCATTGCGGTTGATCTTCTAGTTTAACTTTAAGTGAGAAGCCATTCGTACGAGAAAAACTAAAATGACGATTTAAAAATTCTGCTAAGATTTGATCTTTATGAGCTTCTTCTAAATCTGCATTTAATATTTCTACAGCAATCAATCTCATGACTTCGTAAAAGTCTTCAGGTGAAACATACGCACTACTCATATGTTCCCCTTCACGCTTTGTAGCATAATAATACGCTTTATCACTTAACACACTGATTCGATTTGCATTCAAATATGCTTTCATTGTAAATAATTGATCTTCTGCACTCTTTAATTCTTCTGGAAAATAAATGTCATTATCTTTTAGTAATGCTGTTCTATAGATTTTAGTCGGGCTTAAAGTATAGATAATTCTTGAATTTAACAATGTAACTTCAGGTGCTGTTTCTTTAAACATAGATTGTGGTACACCACGACCATTAACACCTTTCATTTTAATCAATAAGACATCTGAGTGATGTTCATCAATAAATGCTGCTGCATCCTTTAAAGTCTCTTTGTTTATATAGTCATCGGAGTCCACAAATAATACAAATTCACCTTCTGCTTGTTTTAACGCCACATTTCTAGGTTTACCTGGACCACCAGAATTTGTTTCGAGTTGACTTACTTTCAAGTTCAATTTATTGCGATACTTTTCAACTATTTGTAACGTTTGATCTGTTGAACAGTCATCAACTACAACCACTTCAAATTCAGTTTTCGGAAAATCTTGTTTCGCAAGGCTATTAAGTAATTCTGTTATATACTTTTCTGAATTGTATGTTGGAACTATTACTGAAAATTTCATCATTATACCTCTCCCACTTTGAATACTATATAAACTTAGCTACCAAATAAATTTCTGACTAAACGCTCACTTGATCGGCCATCTTGATATTTAAAATGTTTATCTAAGAATGGAATGACTTTTTCTCCTTCATAATCTTCATTGTCCAAGGCGTCCATTAATGCGTCAAATGATTGCACAATTTTACCTGGAACAAATGATTCATATGGTTCATAAAAATCACGCGTCGTAATATAATCTTCTAAATCAAATGCATAGAAAATCATTGGCTTTTTAAATACTGCATATTCATATATTAAAGATGAATAGTCACTAATTAATAAATCTGTTATGAACAGTATATCATTAACTTCTCTAAAGTCAGAAACGTCAACAAAATATTGTTTATGTTTGTCTGCAATATTAAGTCTATTTTTCACAAATGGATGCATTTTAAATAATACAACCGCGTTATTTTTTTCGCAATATCTTGCTAAACGTTCGAAATCAATTTTGAAAAATGGGTAATGTGCTGTACCATGACCACTACCTCTAAATGTTGGTGCGAAAAGAATGACTTTCTTACCTTTAATAATTGGTAATTCATCTTCCATCTCTTGTTTGATCTGTGTCGCATAAGCTTCATCAAATAGTACATCAGTACGTGGAACACCTGTAGGCACTACATTTTTCTCTTTAATACCAAATGCTTCAGCGTAGAATGGAATATCGGTTTCAGATGATACATAAGCTTTTGTATAGCTACGATGATTTAATGAATCAATAAATGGTCCACCCTTTTTACCAGTACGACTAAAGCCAACTGTTTTAAAGGCACCAACGGCATGCCATACTTGAATAACTTCTTGAGAACGTCTAAAACGCACTGTATAAATCAATGGGTGAAAGTCATCAACAAAGATGTAGTCTGCCTTCCCAAGTAAATATGGCAATCTAAACTTGTCGATGATGCCACGTCTATCTGTAATATTCGCTTTAAAAACAGTGTGAATATCATACTTTTTATCTAAATTTTGACGTAACATTTCGTTATAGATGTATTCAAAGTTTCCAGACATCGTTGGTCTAGAGTCTGATGTGAACAACACCGTATTCCCTTTTTTCAAGTGGAAAAATTTCGTCGTATTAAATATCGCTTTAAAAATAAATTGTCTTGTATTAAATGATTGTTTGCGGAAATACTTACGTAATTCTTTATATTTACGAACGATATAAATACTTTTAACTTCCGGAGTCGTTACAACAACATCAAGGACAAATTCATTAACATCGCTAGAAATTTCAGGTGTAACAGTATAAACCGTTTTCTTCGAAATGCCGCCTTTTCTAAATTCTTTTAGGTAAGTCTGCAATAAGAAATTGATTTTACCATTTTGTGTTTCTAATTCGTTGTATTCTTCTTCTTGTTCTGGCTTTAGATTTTGATATGCATCATTAATCACATCTGGGTTTAACTGTGCAATATAATCAAGTTCTTGCTCATTCACTAATAAGTACTTATCTTCAGGTAAGTAATAACCATTATCTAAGATAGCTACATTGAAACGACAAACGAATTGATTCCCATCTATTTTGACATCATTCGCCTTCATTGTACGTGTCTCAGTTAAATTTCTTAATACAAAATTACTATCTTCTAAATCTAGGTTTTCACTATGTCCTTCAACGAATAACTGAACACGTTCCCAATAGATTTTATCTATATATATCTTACTTTTAACCAACGTTAATTCATCCTTTTCTATTTACATAATCCATTTTAATACTGTTTTACCCCAAGATGTAGACAGGTCTGCTTCAAAAGCTTCTGTAAGATCATTAATTGTTGCAATTTCAAATTCTTGGCCTTTTAACAACGCTAATTTATCTACAATATCTGGGTATTGAATGTATAAGTCTACAACATCTTGGAAATCTTTTGAACCACTTCGACTACTACCAATCAACGTTAGTCCTTTTTCCAATACTAGACGTGTATTAACTTCTACTGGGAACTCACTTACACCTAACAGTGCAATGCTTCCTTCTGGTGAAATGTAATCGATCATTTGATTTATGGCTGATTGACTACCGCGACCACCCACACACTCAAATGCATGATCAAATGTTAAGCCTTCAGGTATTTTATTAATAAAGAAGACATCATCAACAAATGAGAAGTGACTCAATTTATAATCTGTTTTACCAAAGACATATATTTTAGACTCTGGATATAATTTACGTAATAAAATGGCTGTAATGTAACCTAAGTTACCATCACCCCAAATACCAAATGTATTTTTATTTGAAATAGATTTCTTTTCAAAACGACGAATAGCATGCAAACTTACTGTTACAAGCTCTGTATATGAAATAATACTTAAATCAATATCATCAGGTAGTGGTACAGCTCTATCATGATTTAGCAACACAAAATCTTGCATAAACCCATCATGTCCACTTGATCTGAAGTAGCTCGATTTTAAATAGTTTTCAGCAATGACATCGTCTTTTTCTGTCGGCGTATTCGGTACCATAACTACTTTTGTACCTTTATTAAACACACCTTTACTGTCAAATACGACCTCACCAACACCTTCATGAATTAAAGACATTGGCAATTTCTGAGATAAGACATTCTCATCACGGCTACCAGTATAATATCTTTGATCGGCAGCACAAATTGACATATATAAAGGACGTACAATGACATAGTCACTGTAAATATCTACGTTGTTATACGTAACTTCAAATTGTCTAGGTGCAACTAATTGATATACTTGATTAATCATCGGCAATACCACCTCGAATAATAGCATTCGCTACTTTTAAATCGTAAGGTGTTGTTACTTTAATGTTATATAACTCACCTTTTACAAGTCGAACCGGTTTGTTTGTTTCTACAATAATCTTACAAGCATCAGATAAAATACTCTTTTGCTCATCACTCAACTGTGCATAGCTTTCTTTTAATAAATTTATATTAAACGATTGAGGTGTTTGACCTTGGTACATTTCATTACGCACTGGAATTGCATCAATCGTTTGATTATCTTTAGATGTAACAATCGTATCTATAGCATCAATCACTGTGTCTACTGCACCGTACTCTAAAGCAGCTTGAATATTTTCTTTAATAATACGATGCGTTAAAAATGGTCTAACTGCATCATGTGTCACAATAACATCGTCATCGTTAATACCATTTGTTGATTCAATATGTTTAACGATATTCATAATTGTATCGTTACGATCGCTACCACCTTGAATGACTTCAATTCTTTCATCAGAAATTTTGAATTTTCTAAGTGTATCTTTCGTATGCGTCATCCATTGTTGTGGCGTCGCGATAATAATTTTTTCAAAATCATTAATTAAAATAAATTTTTCTAATGTATGGATTAAAATCGGTTTGTTGTCTAAATCTAAAAATTGTTTAGGTAAAGGTACGTTACCCATTCTTGAGCCTATACCTCCAGCTAGAATACCAGCGTATTTCATAAAATACTTCCTCCATTCAACTATATCTATATTTAATTATTTAAATTTCGTTGCATTTTCCAATTGAAAACTCATTTTAAAATCAAAACTCTAAATGTCTATGTATTACTTAAAATTATACATATTTTGCTTATATTTTAGCATATTTTGTTTAAACCTATATTACATTATATCAGACGTTTTCATACACAAATAATAACATACAAGCAAACATTTCGTTTATTATTTATATCACTTAACTAATTAATTTATAATTTTTTATTGTTTTTAAGTTATCACTTAAAAATCGTTTGGCAAATTCGTTGTGACGCCTTTCCATCTTCTAATGAACAGAATTTTTGATAAAATACCGTTCGTGCTTCAATATACTCATTTGCAGTCTCATCGATTTGTTTTAATGCATCAATGAGTGCTGTTTGATTTTCAACAATTGGACCTGGCAACTCTTTTTTATAATCCATGTAAAAACCTCTAAGCTCATCGCCATATTTATCTAAGTCATACGCATAGAAAATTTGCGGACGCTTTAATACACCGAAGTCGAACATGACAGATGAGTAGTCGGTAACTAACGCATCGCTGATTAAGTATAAATCCGAAATGTCTTCATAATCTGAAACGTCTTTCACAAAATCATCATGTTCATCAATACGTGTCACAACTAAATAATGCATGCGTAATAAAATAACATAATCATCATCCAGCGCTTGACGCAAAGCTTCTATATCAAAGTTAACATTAAATTGATATGAACCTTCTCGAATCGCTTCATCGTCACGCCAAGTTGGCGCGTACATAATCACTTTTTTATCTAATGGAATATTTAATCTTGTCTTAATACCATTAATATATTCAGTATCATTGCGTTTATGTGATAATTTATCATTTCTTGGATAACCTGTTTCCAAAATCTTATCTCGACTAACATGAAATGCATGTTGAAATATCGATGTCGAATATGGATTAGGTGACACTAGATAATCCCAACGCTGGCTTTCTTTTGTAAAGCCATCTTGGTAATTTTGAGTATTTGTTCCTAGCATTTTAACGTTACTAATATCCAAACCAATCTTTTTCAATGGCGTGCCATGCCATGTTTGTAAGTACGTCGTTCGCGGTGATTTATATAACCAATCTGGTGTACGTGTGTTAATCATCCACGCTTTCGCTCTTGGCATCGCTAAAAACCATTTCATTGAAAACTTTTTAACATATGGTACATTGTGCTGTTGGAATATGTGTTCATATCCTTTTTTCACACCCCATATTAATTGGGCATCACTATGTTCAGTTAAGTATTCATATAATGCTTTGGGGTTGTCGCTGTATTGTTTACCATGAAAGCTTTCAAAATAAATTAGATTCTTGTTTGGCAATTTTGATAGTAATTTAAATGTCGTATATATACTATGTTCTATCAATTTTTTAATTGTAGTTTTAATCATGTCGTACCTCCGACGTGTTTTTGTAATTATATTAATATGTATGAGCAAGCTCATTGTAACCATGCTTATTATAGCATTTCATCATAAAATACATTTAACCATTACACTTGTCGTTAATTATCATACGAAATACATGATTAATGTACCACTTTAACATAACAAAAAATCGTTATCCATTCATAACGTATGTGTTTACACGTTTATGAATTAGATAACGATTGGATTGATTATTTTATTTTACAAAATGACAATTCAGTTGGAAGGGTGATTACTTTTGATTGAATCGCCTTATGCATGAAAAATCAAAAGGTTATTCTCATTGTATAGTCCTGCTTCTCATCATGACATGTTGCTCACTTCATTGTCAGAACCCTTCTTGAAAACTATGCCTTATGACTCATTTGCATGGCAAGTAATATATGCCAACATTAGCGTCTAAACAAATCTTTGACTAAACGTTCACTTGAGCGACCATCTTGATATTTAAAATGTTTATCTAAGAATGGCACAACTTTTTCAACCTCATAATCTTCATTGTCCAAAGCATCCATTAATGCATCAAAGGACTGTACAATTTTACCTGGAACAAATGATTCATATGGTTCATAGAAATCACGCGTCGTAATGTAATCTTCTAAGTCAAATGCATAGAAAATCATCGGCTTTTTAAATACTGCATATTCATATATTAAAGATGAATAATCACTAATCAACAAGTCTGTAACAAAGAGAATATCGTTAACTTCACGATGATCTGACACATCGATAAAGTATTGTCTATGTTCACGTGAAATATTAAGTCTATTTTTTACGAACGGATGCATTTTGAATAACACAACTGCATTATGCTTCTCGCAGTATCTTGCTAAACGTTCAAAATCAATTTTAAAAAATGGATAATGTGCCGTACCGTGACCATTACCTCTAAATGTCGGTGCGAATAGAATAACTTTCTTACCTTTTATAATTGGCAATTCATCTTCCATCTCTTGTTTAATTTGTGTTGCATAAGCTTCATCAAATAGTACATCAGTACGTGGTACACCTGTTGGTACAACATTTTCTTCTCTAATTCCAAATGCTTCAGCATAAAATGGAATATCGGTTTCTGATGAAACATATGCTTTCGTGTAACTACGATGGTTTAATGAATCGATAAACGGACCACCTTTTTTACCTGTACGACTAAAGCCAACTGTTTTAAAAGCACCAACTGCATGCCACACTTGAATAATTTCTTGTGATGGTCTAAAGCGAACCGTATAAATTAATGGATGGAAATCATCGACAAAAATATAATCGGCCTTACCAAGTAAATATGGCAATCTAAACTTGTCTCTCCATTTACGTCTATCCGTAATATTCGCCTTAAATACCGTTTTAATATCATAATCAAAATCTACTTTTTGGCGTAGTAACTCATCATATACATATTTAAAGTTACCTGATAAATTCGGACGTGAATCTGATGTGAATAATATTGTTTTGCTTCTTTTAATATGTAGTAACTTTGTAATATTAAAAATAGCTTTAAATAAGAAACTTCTACTTTCAAATGAAGCTTTATGGCCTTGTTTATGAAGCCAGTGTGCGCTTGTCGCAATGACCCCTGATTTCTCTTGAGGTAAGGTGATTTCAATATCAAATACAAATTCGTTAACGTCACTTGCTATTTCTGGAGTAATGGTATAAACCGTATGTTGTGATACGCCACCTTTGCGGAAAACTTTAGCTTCGTTGGCTAACACATAGTTTGCTTTTCCATTTTGTGTAGTCAGCTCATTGTATTCTTCAATTTGCTCTTCATTTAATGCCGCATAAGCTTGATCAATAATATTTGGATTAAGTTGTCCAATATACTCTAACTGGTCATGATAAACAAACAAATATTTATCCATTGGTAAATAATACCCATCGTCTAATATTGCGACGTTGAATCTACATATAAATGTATTACCGTCTATTTTCATTTCATTTGCTTCTAATGTTTTTGTTTCGGTTAAATTCCTCAGAACAAATTGTCCTGATGTTAAATCTACACCTTCACTATGTCCTTCAATATATAACTGAACACGTTCCCAGTATATGTTATCAATATGTATTGCTTGTTTCGTTTTTGTCATTGTTATTCCCCCATTGGTTTATTAAATCGTCCATTTCAATACTGTTTTTCCCCAAGATGTCGATAAATCCATTTCAAACGCTTGGACGATATCTTGCATCGTACATACATTAATTTCATGTCCTTTTAATAAGGCTAACTTTTCAACAATGTCTGGGTACTTATGATATAAATCAACAACTTGCTCAAAATCTTTAGAGCCGCTTCGACTACTACCAATCAACGTTAATCCTTTTTCAAGTACTAATCGTGTATTCACTTCCACGGGTAATTCACTTACGCCTAACAAAGCAATACTGCCTTCTGGTGAAATATGTTCAACTATTTGTTGAAGTGCAACTTGACTTCCTTTACCTCCAACACATTCAAATGCATGATCAATTTTAAGATCATCTGGTATTTGATTTACTGTAAAGATGTCATCTACAAATGAAAAATGACTTAATTTATAGTCTGTCTTACCAAATACATAAATTTTAGCTTCTGGGTACAACTTACGTAGCAAAATAGCAGTAATATAACCTAAGTTACCATCACCCCAAATACCAAAGCTGGTTTTCAAAGGTATAGATTTACGTTCAAATCGTTGTATAGCATGATAACTTACTGACACTAATTCTGTGTATGAAATCGTACTCAAATCAATGTCATTAGGCAGCGGAACGATACGATCATGTGCCATCACAACGTAGTCTTGCATAAAACCATCATAACCACTAGATCTAAAATAACTAGAGGCTAAGTAATTCTCCGCAATAATATGATGTTGCTCTGTAGGTGTATTCGGCACCATTACTACTTTCGTACCTTTTTCAAATACCCCTGTACTATCGAATACAACTTCACCAACAGCTTCATGAACTAATGACATTGGTAATTTTTGGCGCAGTACATTTTCATCTCTTCGACCTGTGTAATACCTTTGATCAGCTGCACAAATAGACAAGTATAAAGGTCTTACGATGACATGATTACCATAAATATCAACATTATTATATGTGACGTCGAACTGTCTCGGTGCAACGAGTTGATATACTTGATTAATCATCGGCAATATCACCTTGAATAATGGCATTTGCTACTTTTAAATCATACGGTGTTGTCACTTTAATGTTGTATAGTTCTCCACGTACCAATTTAACTGGATGTCCAGATTCGACAATGATTTTACATGCATCTGATAAGATTTCTTTTTGTTCACTACTTAAGGCGCGATAACTATCTTGTAATAATTTAATATTAAATGATTGTGGTGTTTGGCCTTGATACATTTCATTCCTTACAGGGATACTGTGTATGTTCTGTTTATCTTTAGACATTACAATCGTATCAATTGCTTCAATGACTGTATCTACTGCACCATATTTTGCTGCTACTTCAATATTCTCTTTAATAATACGTTGAGTTAAAAATGGTCTTACGGCATCATGAGTTACAATCACATCATCATTATTAATTCCATTTATATTGCGAATGTGGTCGATAATGTTCATAATTGTTTCGTTTCGATCCGTGCCACCTGCAACTACTTTGACACGTTGATCTGTAATGTTATATTTTTTTAAAATATCCTGTGTATGGGAAATCCACTGTGCTGGCGTTGCGATAATAATCTCATTAAATTCACTCACTAAAATAAACTTCTCAATTGTATGGATTAAAATCGGTTTATTATCAATATCTAAAAATTGTTTTGGTAATGGCACGTTCCCCATTCTCGAACCAATACCTCCTGCTAAAATACCTGCATAAATCATGTTGTCCTCCATTCTGTCATTACATCATTTCCATTTATACATTACTGACCTATGCCCGCACATAAGCCTAACCTATTGCTCACTTGCCTCTATTATTAAGCCAAAGGTAGTTGTCACAATAGTGTGATAATTTTTTATAAAAATGTATTTTTGTAACTGACCATTCTAAGTTGTTTTGCCATGCAGTTAATCATTAACACTGACGATATTAAATTGTTAAAGGTATTAATGTTTACTCTTTTTCAAATTCATTATTACTGCCATCATTTTACCATATATTATAATAAATTTATCTTATTAAGTGGCTGTACTTGATTTTCACTTTAAAAATTATCAAATATTGCCATCTCATTTTAAGTATACAAAATGCAAAACAACCGATTCACAAGCATATTTCACACAAGTAAACCGGCTATTTAGCAACGTATATTCGAAGATGAATTATTTCGATAGTATCTGTAGACCAGACGGCATTCGCACTTTCATAGCTATAACTATACCAGCGTTTTCGTCCTCGAAGGTGCATACTAATAAATCGTAAACATGACTTTATCAAATCGTTCTTTCTTGTTAACTAATTTATCAAATGTCTCTGGGCCTTTTTCTAACGGTAAAAAATGAGAAATAATAGGCTTTACATTAATATCTTTCGTCTTCATATAATGTAAGGTTGCCGTCCACTCTTTGCCCGGAAAATCACTGGACAAACAGTTCCAAGAGCCACATACTGTCAACTCGTTACGCAGAATTTTTTCAAAATGAACGCGATCAATCTCAATATCATCATATGGTATTCCGAGTAATACCACCTCGCCACCTTTTTTAGGTAGCGTCAATATTTGACCAATCGTAACTTTAGCACCTGATGATTCTATAGCTAAATCGATTTGATTGGCGTAATGATTTTCGATGAATTTCTCAAGATCTTCTTCTTTTGAATTGATTGTTTGATGTGCGCCCAATGATGTAGCAATATCTAGTTTATGCGCATCTATATCTATAGCGATGATATGTGCAGCACCAAATATTCGTGCCCATTGAATAGCTAACAATCCTATACTGCCACACCCCATTACTGCAACAGTCATACCAGGTTGTATATTCGATTTATAAAATCCATGCGCAACAACGGCTGATGGCTCAACCATTGCTGCTTCAATGTAATCAACATTGTCTGGAACCTTTAAAACATTTTGCGCTGGCAATTTGACATATTCCGCGAACGATCCAGGTTCATATGAGCCAATGACGAACAACTTTTCACATCGTGCATATTCACCTTTCAAACAGTACTCACATTGATAACAAGGTATGGCTGGACAACCTGTCACTTTGTCGCCGACCTTAACATGCGTAACATCACTTCCAATGGCATCTACAACACCTGAAAATTCATGACCAAATGGCATACCTTGAATGTATGGGCCCATTTTTTTGTATCGTGACGTGACTGAACCACATATACCCGTTGCGCGCACTTTAACAATAACGTCATTCGCACTTTCAATGACTGGCTTATCATTATCCTCATACCGTAAATCTTCCACGCCATATAATTTCAAAGCTTTCACTTGTAAATCACCTCAACTCTGATTTAATTCACAACTTTTTTCTTTTTAAAAATACCTGTCGCAAAATAACCTGCAATGACAATGGAATTACTTACGAGTAAATGTTCCATATAAAAATCAGTGATTTGTCTTAATGGCCCAAGCATAAAAGTTAGCATTGATTCTACCATATTAATTCTCTCCTTCATTTTCATCTAAATCGAGCGGCTTAAGTAATGCTTTAATACCTTCGCCTGATTTTAAATGTTGATACGCCTCGTCCCATTTCGAAATATCATATATTTTTGTCACCAAAGCTTCAGCATTTACTAAACCATCCGCCATAAGTCGCAATGAAGGTTCCCAATCTGCTGGCTTTTGACTTCTACTACCAACAACTGTTATTTCTTTTTGAATCACTTTTTCCATATCAAATGGAATTTCAGCATCCTTAAAAATACCTATTTGACTGTAGAAACCTTTTTTGCGTAAAATATCCAAACCTTGTCGTGCTGCTGGAACTGCACCTGAACATTCAACAACAACATCTGCACCGTAACCGTCTGTAATGCCATTGATATACGTTTTTAAGTCTGTTTGTTGTAAATTGACTACATAATCCATGTGCAATGCTTCTGCTTTATCTAATCTGACTTTGTCATTGTCCAATCCAGTTACCACAACAGTTGCGCCTTTACTTTTCAACACTTGTGCTACAAGTAATCCGATTGGCCCAGGTCCCATTACAACTGCTACATCGCCTGAATTGACTTGAATCTTAGAAACACCATGATGTGCACATGCTAATGGTTCTGTCATAGCTGCAGACTGATACGATACTTCGTCTGGAATATGATGCAAACTTTCTTCACGTGCAATGACATAATTAGTAAATGCGCCATCAACTTGTGTTCCAATACCTTTTCGATGGTTGCATAAATTATAGTCTTTTGATTCACAGTATTCACACTCATTACAAATATAGAATGTCGTTTCAGAAGTGACACGGTCACCAACTTTAAAATCTTTAACGTCTGCTCCAACTTCAACGATTTCACCAGAAAATTCATGACCTAATGTCACTGGAAAATTAACTTTATAATGACCTTCATAAGTATGAATATCTGTGCCACAAATTCCTGCATAATGTACTTTAATCTTTACTTTATCATCTAGCGGTGTTGCAACTTCTTTATCAAGAAGTTCTAAGTTGCCATGTCCTTCTCTTGTTTTTACTAAAGCTTTCACCACAAACACCTCGATTTTTAATTGAATAGACTAAATAGTTTAAAGATAAGATAGTTAACGATATTACCACCTTGATCAATACTTGAAATTTCAGATGAACCTTTTGGCATTTGTACATTCGTACCTTTCGCCATATCTGTGAAAATGGGTGCTACGTCTGTTGCAATATATAGTGAAATTGCAATCATAATCGTACCCACAATGACAGAATGAATAATGTTTCCTCTTGCTGCACCAACAATAAACGCGACAACAAATGGTATAGTTGCTAAGTCACCAAAAGGTAGTACTTGGTTTCCTGGTAAAATAACGGCTAATAAAACAGTGATAGGTACTAAAATTAAGGCTGTCGAAATAACCGCTGGATGACCTAATGCTACAGCCGCATCCAATCCAATATAAATTTCACGTTCGCCAAAATGTTTGTTTAGCCATGTTCTTGCAGACTCTGAAACTGGCATTAAACCTTCCATTAAGATTTTTACCATTCTAGGCATTAATACCATTACTGCAGCCATTGACATTCCTAAATTAATGATGTCTCCAGGTTTGTAACCTGCTAACACACCAATACCTAAACCTAAAATTAAGCCGACAAAGATAGATTCTCCAAATGCGCCAAAACGTTTTTGAATTGTTTCAGGATCAGCATCTAACTTATTCAGACCGGGTACTTTTTGTAACAATTTAACTAAGTAAATACCTGGTGCATAAGAAATTGTACTTCCTGTAGCAATCGATACACCTGGTAAATCAAAGAACTCACTCATCATCGGTGCTGTCCAATCTGCTACTTTCAAACAGATAACTTGGAAAATAACTGCTGCTAATAACGCTTGCCAAATACTGCCTGATACGGCATAAACCATTGCTGCTGTAAACGTATAATGCCAAAAATTCCAAATATCTACATTCATCGTCTTTGTCACTTTAGTTACTAGCAATACAACGTTAACTATGATTCCGAGTGGAATAATAAATGCTGCGACAGATGATGCCCAAGCGATAGATGATGTTGCTGGCCAACCTACATCAATCACATTCAGACTGACGCCTAAATTTTTAACCATCGCTTGTGCTGCTGGCCCTAAATTTTTAACTAATAAATCGATGACTAAGAAAATCCCTACAAAAGCCACACCTATTGTTAAACCAGACCTAAATGCCGCTCCAATTTTCTGCCTAAAGAATAGGCCAAGCAAGAATATGACAACCGGTAAAATAACAGTTGCACCTAAATCTAAAAATCCCCTTACAAAATCAGTGAAGTAACTCATATTTAAACCCTCCCTGTTATATATGCATTGTCACGATACTTTCCGATTGTGATTACATTTGACGTTACAGTCATTTCAACGACAACCCTTGCTACATTCGACTGCAGTCCCTTTGAATTACAGTCACTGCGTTTCTATGTCATCAACAATCATTTGTCGTGATAGTCATTTATATGCAATTTGCATATATTTATATGTTATTGAACCACGTTACATATCAATTCCGTTATTTTTGTAACTCTGTTAAGATTTGTTGTTTTGTTTCTTCAATACCAATACCAGTTAAGAAATTACGTGCGTTGATAACTGGGAATTTATATTCTTTTTTTGTCATTGCAGTTGTAACTAATAAATCTGCAGTGTCTTCATAAGGTCCAACTTCTGTAATTTTGATTTGTTTAATATCTACTTTAATATTGTGTTCCTTTGCTATTTCCTCAATTGCATTATTTACTACTGTTGACGTTGCAATACCTGCACCACATGCTACTAATACTTGTTTCATTTTCAATTCCTCCAATTAATTTTTAGTTATATTCCAAATAATCATTGATTAGTGTTGCTAAAATTGTTTCATCTTTCGTTCGCAGAATCTGCTCCAATTTTTCTTCACTTTGAAAAATTTGCATCAACTGTTGTAACAGCTTAAGTTGATCATCTACTTTATCCATTGCTAACATAAAAACGATTTTCACTTCTGTCTGTTGATCAAGTGTTCCCATTTCAATAAACGGCACTTCTTTTTCTAGAACAGCCACACCTATCGTTCTATGGTTAATATGTTCGACATCTGTATGCGGTATAGCGACCGAACATAGATGCATTGGTAAACCAGTAGCAAATTCTTTTTCTCTGTCGATGACTGCATCTTTAAACGTTGACTTCACGAACCCATTTTGAAATAACACATCTGACATTTGTGACAATACGGATTCTTTATCAGTTGCCGACAAATTGAGCATTATATTTTCTTTATGCACTAATTGCTGTCCCATCCATTTTCCCTCGCTTCTTTATTTGAATAATTTTTTAAAATCTCATTTACATCAGAATTTTTGCGACTTTGTATGATGCGCTTAATTGCATCATTGTCTTGCGCCACATCTCTCAATTGTAGTAACGCTCTTAAGTGTGTCACTTTATCAACAGCAGCAATAGGTACAATAATATGGATTGCTGTGCCATCTGACATGTATATTGGTTCTTGTAATATCAACATACTCATCGCCGTTTTATGTACATGCTTTTCAGAGTATGCATGTGGAATAGCAATATTTTGCATGATAACCATATACGAATCATCAAATACCTGTTGCATCTCATGAATATATTTAATATCAATAAAATGATTAGCAACTAACACATCACTTGCTTTAGCAATAGCTTCATCAATATTTTCAACATGATGTATTCTTTTCACGTGCCTTGCTGGTATCAAGTCAGCTAAATCTAATGTCTTATTTTGTGTGACAATCGATCCATTAATGGTTGAAATTGAATTATAATTCGCAATAAAATCTTCTAAACCATCACGTAGTTCTGTAATGTCATTAACTGTCGTTGTGCGTTCAATTAATGCCATTAACTTGTTTATTTCCTTATCAATGTCAGCCGATTCCTTATTAATGTACTTCATCACTTCTTTACGTAACTTTCGTTGCTCATTTTCAGATAAAGCTACTTTTGTGATAAATAATTTTTTATGTGTTAGGACAAACATTGGTGAAAAGACGATGTCATAATCTAATGTGTAATTTTCAAATGTTCTAAGTGAAATCGCATCTAAGAAAATAATTTCTGGAAATAAGTTTCGCAACTCGTATAACATCATTTGTGATACTGACGTGCCTTGTGTACACACGATAATAGCTTTTATCTTGCCATCGAAGTTTTCATCTTGACGTCTCAAACTACCTCCGAACAACATGGTTAAATATGCTATTTCATTATCAGGCAACGATTTTCCGAAATATTCAGTTAACGATTGGCATGATTGTTTCACCATATGAAATAAGGATTGATAATTTCCTTGTAAAGGATTGATTAATTCATCACGATCCGTTAAGTTATATTTAATCCTATAAAAAGCAGGCGTTAAATGTAACAAGAGTTGCTGTGATAATTTCTCCTTATCTTCAATGTTAATAAAAGTGATTTGTTCAAAATGGTGAATCATTTGAGCGATGGCCATCGTTAAATTCGATATGCTATCTGATTCTTGCAAATCAGTCCATTGCACACTTGTTGAAAGTAAGTGTAATGTCAAATATAACTTTTCCGCTTCTGGCAAATCCGGCTCATGTTGCGTCATAATCTCCGTTGCTTGATATTCTTTCGTATCCCTCAAATACTGATAATTAATATTTAATGGATTCATCACATGACCACTTTGAATTCGTCTACGAATCACACAAAGGACATAAGGCAGTGAACTAAGTGATTTGTCTATAAAGCGACTCTTCAAAAATTGTTCTACCTGTTTGATTTTGTCTTTTTGATATGCGATATCTTCGAATGTTAAGTTGAGCGCCTTTAAAACTTCACTTTTAGTAATATCATGATTCAACCTTTGATCAATCAATTTAATGAAGAAACGGCGAACTTCAAATTCATCACCAACAATTTCATAACCATGTTTTCGAGAATACTTAAGTGACAAACCATGATTTTCCAATTGCTCTTTCACATGATTTATATCGTGAATGACAGTATTTTTACTGACTTGTAAATCAATTGAAAAATGGTTTAGAGACATTGCGTTTTCCTTACTAAAAAGCATGAGCATTAAATAATAACGACGTGTTTCTATGCTAAAAATGACATTGTTACCGTTTAACATTTGCTGCTCCGATACATCTCGCTTGAATAACGTCATGATTTCAGAACTTACAATAAAATTTCCTTGGCTTGTTCTTTCAAGTTTTGGATAACCCTCTTGTTCAAGCCACAAATTGATTTTTTGAATGCGATATCCTAGTTGTCTACGAGATAAACCAAATATCGATTCAAGTTCTTTACCATGAATAGTAGGATTCAATACAATTTCTCTGAGTATTTGCTGATTATCCCCGTTCATGTTCGATCCTCCTTTGAGCATCTGAGCTCAATTTATCATCAATCGTCACACCGATGTACACACTTTGAACACATATTTTCAAAATGAGTATGTACATCATTGTGATGTTTCGACAACATTCCAATTATATCGGTATTCTTTGTGATTTTAATCTTTTAAAATAAAGCAATTGAAATTTTTACATATATTTTTGTGTTTTTTTGAAGCATTTTTAACATACATATCTCAATCATTATCAAATTGTCATGACCATTGTAATCCAATACAAAAACCCTAAGGACGCTTATATCAGGCGCCTTAGGGCTAACTGTATCTATTTAATTAAGTATTATTATTCGTAAGTACGTAACTTATAATCTATCAAGTTCCACACTTCTTCAACATCAACTGCTGTAGCAAAATAAGCATTGGCAGGCTTACCTGTAACATGATTTAAATCGACAGCCATAGTACCATAAGTTAGTGGACTTTGATGTTCAATGTCGATATTAACGGGTACCATTGTAAACAATTCTGGTTGTAACAAATACAAAATTGTACAAGCATCATGTATTGGACCACCGTCCATATTAAAGTGAGTCTTGTATGTCTTCTTAAAGAATTGCAATAATTCTACGACGAACTGTGCAACAGGATTATTGATACTTTCAAAGCGTTCAATCACGAGATCGTCGGCTAAAACTTGATGTGTTACATCTAAACCAAACACATTTATAGTAATCCCACTTTCAAAAACGCGCTTCGCTGCTTCAGCATCAACCCAAATATTGAATTCTGCTGTAGGCGTCCAATTTCCAAATGTACCACCACCCATCAAAGTAATAGATTCAATATGCTCAGCGATTCTTGGCTCACGAATCAATGCCGTTGCTACATTCGTAAGAGGACCTGTCGCTACAATTGTTACAGGTGTATCACTCGTCATCACTTTGTTTATAATCATATCTGATGCTGGCATTGCAACTGCTTGACGTGATGGTGTCGACGGTAGTTTCGGGCCATCTAATCCAGATTCCCCATGTATTTCAGAAGCAAAGGCAGCTGATTTAATTAACGGCCTATCCGCACCTTTCGCTACTGCTATATCTTGACGTCCCATAATATCCAATACGTTCAAGGCGTTTGTCGTATTCTTGTCAACTGATTGATTACCTGCGACTGTTGTTACAGCTAATATCTCTAGTGGACTGTCAATTGCCCCCGCTAAAATTAATGCTATTGCATCATCGTGTCCTGGATCACAATCCATAATAATCTTTCTTTTCATTTATATATCCACCTTTCTTAAGTTGTTATCGATAGCTTATGTATATTTATTTATGTGGTGAATCATGTTTATTTTGAAAAATAGTTTTAACTTTCTCATATTTTTGGATACAAACACTATTTATCTATTTTATGGCTTATAAATTTATCCGATATGCCTTATCAACCTACCTCGCTAAAAATAGGATGTCTACATATCTATACCGACTTTTGTCAACTCATTTTCACAACAATATAAACAGCAATTTATATGATTGTTACATGATTCAAACAATTTTTATGAAAAATATTTTCATACACAGAATATATATTGATATTAAATTTCTCAAAAGCTATATTGAGAATAATTAGGAGGGATGTTGATGAAATCTTTATTTGAAAAAGCACAGCAGTTCGGCAAGTCCTTTATGCTACCTATCGCAATCTTACCAGCTGCAGGTCTATTGTTGGGTATCGGTGGTGCATTAAGTAATCCAAACACCGTTAAAGCATACCCTATTTTAGATATTACCTTATTACAAAATATTTTTACATTAATGTCAGCTGCAGGTAGTATTGTTTTCCAAAATTTACCGGTCATCTTTGCAATTGGTGTCGCAATCGGATTATCTAGAAGCGATAAAGGTACTGCAGGTTTAGCTGCGCTGCTCGGTTTCTTAATTATGAACGCAACTATGAATGGCTTATTAACTATCACGGGCACATTGGCAAAAGATCAGCTTGCACAAAATGGACAAGGCATGGTGCTCGGTATACAAACGGTTGAAACCGGTGTTTTTGGCGGTATTACCACAGGTATTATGACCGCAATACTTCACAACAAATATCACAAAGTGGTATTACCACCGTATTTAGGTTTCTTTGGTGGCTCTAGATTTGTCCCTATTGTCACAGCATTTGCCGCAATCTTTTTAGGTGTATTGATGTTTTTCATTTGGCCAAGCATACAAGCCGGCATTTATCATGTTGGTGGATTTGTAACGAAAACAGGTGCCATCGGTACTTTTGTTTATGGCTTCATCTTAAGATTGTTAGGTCCACTCGGTTTACATCATATTTTTTACTTACCGTTTTGGCAGACGGCACTTGGTGGTACTTTAGAAGTCAAAGGGCACTTAGTTCAAGGTACGCAGAACATCTTCTTTGCTCAACTCGGTGATCCAGATGTGACGAAGTATTATTCAGGTGTGTCACGCTTTATGTCAGGCCGTTTTATTACGATGATGTTCGGCTTATGTGGTGCCGCACTTGCAATTTATCACACAGCTAAACCTGAACATAAAAAAGTTGTCGGCGGTTTAATGTTATCCGCTGCACTCACTTCATTTTTAACAGGTATTACCGAACCTTTAGAGTTTAGTTTCTTGTTTGTCGCACCTATTCTTTATGTAATCCATGCCTTCTTTGATGGATTAGCATTTATGATGGCAGACATTTTCAACATTACAATTGGTCAAACCTTCAGTGGAGGCTTTATCGATTTCTTACTTTTTGGTGTGCTACAAGGTAATAGTAAAACAAACTACCTATACGTCATACCTATTGGAATTGTGTGGTTCTGTTTGTATTACATCGTTTTCAGATTCTTAATTACGAAATTTAATTTCAAAACACCTGGTCGAGAAGATAAAGCTGCAGCACAACAAGTTGAGGCTACTGAAAGAGCACAAACTATTGTTGCTGGTTTGGGAGGCCAAGATAACATTGAAATCGTTGACTGTTGTGCAACGAGACTACGCGTCACACTTCATCAAAATGACAAAGTCGATAAAGTATTACTCGAAAGTACTGGTGCCAAAGGTGTAATCCAGCAAGGCACTGGTGTGCAAGTAATTTATGGGCCTCACGTTACAGTTATCAAAAATGAAATTGAAGAATTGCTCGGGGATTAAGACTAACCGAAATATCAACAGAACTAATGGCAACGATGTACGAAGTAAGAAGTGACATCGTTGCTTTTATTTTTAATGTTACATTTGAAGCATTAAGTTCATCATGCACTGTAGTGAGCCCGCAAATCGCCTCTGCTAGACAATCATCTTAATGCTATGATTAACGCTTAAGTGCCAGATTTGAATTTAATTTCAACAACGACTTTCACTACATTAAAAATAGGGCTACTCGACACATATAGTTGTATCAAATAGCCCTTTATACAATTTTTTGGGGTAAGGTTTTACAATTTTTGGAATGGTATAGATTTTATAAAAAGTTATTTAAGTTCTTCTGATTCAGCCATAATATCTTTTAATGTTTTAGCTGAATGTGCGAACTTGCTTTGTTCTTCGTCGTTTAATGGGATTTCTACGACGTTGCGAATACCGTTTCTATTGATGACTGCTGGAACACCAATGTAAACATCTTCTTCATCATATTCGCCTTCTAATAATGCTGATACAGTCAATACGGCATCTTCATTTCTGAAAATCGCTTCAGTAATTCTAGCTAATCCCATTGCAACACCATAATAAGTGGCACCTTTAGCTTGAATAATGTCATATGCTGCATCACGTGTTTGAACAAAAATTTGTTCAATTTGCGCTTTGCCCTCAGGACGTTGTTCAAGTAATGTCTTCAAAGGTTGACCCGCAATATTAGCGTGTGACCATACTGGTAATTCAGTGTCACCATGTTCACCAATAATTTGAGCATCGACACTACGTGGCGCAACATCGAACGCTTCGCTTAACAATAATCTAAAGCGTGCAGAGTCTAAAATTGTACCAGAACCTATAACACGTTCTTTAGGTAAACCAGAGAATTTCCATGTTGCATACGCTAAAATATCAACAGGATTTGTAGCTACCAAGAAAATACCATCAAATTTTGATGCCATTACTTCACCAACAATTGATTTAAATATTTTCAAGTTTTTAGATACTAAATCTAAACGTGTTTCTCCAGGTTTTTGTGCAGCACCAGCACAGATGACAACTAGATCCGCATCATGACAATCACTGTATTCGCCAGCTTTCACACGAACTGTTGTTGGAGAATATGGTGTGGCATGTTTTAAATCCATAACATCTCCTCGAACTTTTTCAGTGTCTAAATCAATGATGACTAATTCATCAACAATGCTTTGGTTCACTAATGAAAATGCGTAGCTTGAACCTACTGCACCATTACCTATTAATACAACTTTGTTCCCTTTAAATTTGTTCATTACAAAAACTCCCTTATGATTAATTCACTAACATACGTGTAGCTTCAAATATGTTAGTTTAATGCTGCTTATTGACGATACAAAAGCAAATAAACATCTCTTTTATTTTCAACGCATAACTTAAAAGGTCATGTGTCATCCGCTTTTAAGTTTGTGATTTATTTCACATATAAAATGTAACACGCATTAAGTACTGGGTCAATATTAAATTGTGATTTATTTCACATTTTATTTTAATTTTTACACCTTTTTAATTTGTATACGATTACATCTTAGATGTCTTTAGTTTTCGTACTTCGCCAGTGATTTTTTACACTTTCACATTTTTATTATCATGTTTAATTTTTTCTAAGAAAACAACAATGTTTTTTGAATTAGTCAAATAAGTGCACGCAATCGTTGGGGTTCAAATACACAATTGTACACAATGCTTATTGATAAGTATTTAAAAAATTAAAAATGTCATACAATTATCAAATTTGCCATTTTATTTATATTTTCTCAAACCAATTAATTGAATATCGAAATTTTTAGTAGAATAATCAAAGTAGACAGATTAAAGGAGGAGTATCATGCTTACAGAACAAGAGAAAGACATTATCAAACAAACGGTGCCTTTACTTAAAGAGAAAGGAACAGAAATTACGTCAATCTTTTATCCAAAAATGTTTAAAGCGCATCCTGAACTTTTAAACATGTTTAATCAAACGAACCAAAAACGAGGCATGCAATCTTCAGCATTAGCACAAGCTGTAATGGCCGCAGCGGTTAATATCGATAACTTAAGTGTTATTAAGCCAGTCATTATGCCAGTCGCATATAAACACTGTGCATTACAAGTTTATGCTGAGCATTATCCAATTGTGGGGGAAAATTTATTAAAAGCCATTCAAGACGTGACAGGATTAGAAGAAAACGACCCTGTCATTCAAGCTTGGGCGAAAGCATATGGCGTCATTGCGGATGTGTTCATCCAAATTGAAAAAGAAATTTATGATCAAATGATGTGGATTGGTTTTAAACCTTTCAAAATTACCAATATTAAACAAGAATCTGAAGACATTAAATCATTTACAGTTGAAACTGAAGAATATGACTTTAGTGAATTTACACCAGGCCAATACATCACAGTTGATGTTTCTAGTGATAAACTTCCATATAGAGCTAAACGTCACTATTCTATCGTATCAGGTGATAAAAACCATTTAACTTTTGGCGTTAAACGTGATGTCACAACAGAACATGAAGGCGAAGTTTCAACAATATTACACGACGAGATTAAAGAAGGCGATATGATTAATCTAGCTGCGCCTGTAGGTGGATTCGTATTAGAGAATACGACTGAACCACAACTTTTCTTAGGTTCAGGAATTGGTGTTACACCTTTAGTAGCTATGTATGAAGCTGCCTCTGCCAAAGGTTTAGATACACAGATGGTTCAAGTTGCTGAAAATGAACAACATTTACCTTTCAAAGACAACTTCAACAGTATCGCAAGCCATCATGACAACGCTAAATTATATACACACTTAAAAGATAAACAAGGCTATATTGGCGCTGAAGAATTAAAAGCATTTTTAGCAAATAAACCTGAAATTTATATCTGTGGTGGTACAAAATTCTTACAATCTATGATTGAAGCACTTAAATCTTTAAATTACGATATGGATCGCGTACACTACGAAACATTTATTCCAAGACTAAGCGTTGCAGTATAACTGAGAAAAGAGGTTTAGTACTCATATGAAACTTAATCAACGTTACGTTAAAGTATTTGCATTATATTTCGTAAGTATTGTTACTGCAAATATTGTTGTCAAAAATAACAATTTAATCAAAACATTGATTCAAACACTTGCCGGTTACACCGTCTTTGCAGTTGGTTTGAAGTATTTAACTAAACGTAAAAATAAATAACATATATACAAAAACAGCTATGACTTTACTTTGTCATGGCTGTTTTTTAATTGGGAGTGGGACAGTAATGATATTTTCGCAAAATTTATTTCGTCGTCCCACCACAACATGCATTGATGTATGCTCACTGAATTTCATAAGAAAGGAGTTCACAAGATGACCGTAGATATTGGACGGATTTATGACAATAAAGATAATACCGACGCTATTCGTATCCTAGTCGATAGAGTCTGGCCGAGAGGTATTTCGAAAAGAACTGCTAACCTAGATTATTGGTTAAAAGACATTGCCCCTTCTACTGAGTTGCGACAATGGTTCCAACATGATCCTAAACTTTTTGGAGCTTTTAAAGAAAAATATGAAAAAGAATTACGTGATCAGGATGTGCAAAAAGAGGCTTTTGAAAAATTAAAGGATATTGTAAATCAGCATAATCATGTTCTATTGTTATATTCAGCAAAAGATACTAAACATAACCAAGCTGTAGTACTACAGCAGTTGCTCAATACTTAGGTATATATGTTTGTCTTGAATCACTATACATGTCGCTAACTTCATTTCTAATATTTATTTTTAAAAAGCATAATTACTACAATTAATTGAACTTTAATAATCACTAAACTTGAACAACATTTTACTCTAACAAAATAAAGTTTTAAAATATTAATTATTGGGTTTTACATAGTAATTAGAAAGAGAGTGTTAATGAAATGAAGTTTAAAAGACTAGCAACTATATTTTCAGCAGTATTAGTGTTATCAGGATGTGGCTCAATGCATTCATCTGGCAAAGACTTGAATATTTCGTTACCGTTAAAAACAAAGTCTATTGCACCTTATGAAACAGATGTACCAGTTAAGATTGGTGCTGCAGAATCATTATTTAAAACAAATGATCAAGGAAAAATAGAAAAAGTATTAGTGAAATCGTATCATCAACCAAATGATAAAACGTTAGATATAGAATTAAAAGATAATATTAAATTTCAAAACGGTCAAAAATTGACTGCAGAAAAAGTGAAATCTAGCCTTGAAAATAGCATGAAAAAAAGCGACTTGGTCAAATATTCATTACCAATATCATCAATTACCGCTAAAGGTCAAAAACTGACAATTAAAACCAACTACGCTTACCCTGAACTTGTATCTGAATTAGCTAATCCTTTTATGGCAATTTATGATACAGATGCTAAATCAGATGTTAATCAAACTCCTGTTGGTACAGGCCCTTACCAAATAAAAGATTATAAGCAATCTCGAAAAATATCATTGTCGAATTTTAAGGACTATTGGCAAGGTAAACCGAAACTTGATCATATTACTGTGACGTACCAAGAAGACGGCAATAATCGCGTCAGAAATTTAGAATCTCAAAAAGATGATTTAATAACTGATGTCCCAGTTAATAAAGTTCAAGACATAGAAAATAATCAAAATTTAAAAGTGTCAAAAGAATCTGGATTTAGAACTTCTTTACTTATGTATAATCATACTAATAAAAAAATGACTAAATCCGTTCGTGAAGCATTAGATCATATCATTGATAGACAAGGTATTGCAGATCATATTTATCAAGGTTACGCGAAACCTGCAACGAGTCCATTTAATGATAAAATTCCATATATTAAAGAACCTAAGTTAACCAAACAAAATATCGAACAAGCAAAAGCGTTATTAGCTAAAGATGGTTATACAAAAGAACACCCTTTAAAAATTAAGTTAATTACGTATGACGGTCGTCCAGAGCTATCGAAAATTGCGCAAGTATTACAATCAGATGCTAAAAAAGCTAATATTGAAATCGACATTAAAAGTGTTGATGACATAGAAGGTTACTTAAAAGACCGTTCTGCCTGGGATGCAACGATGTATAGTTTCGGAACGATTCCTCGTGGAGATACAGGCTATTTCTTTAATCAAGCATATAAAAAAGATGGTGCTATTAATAAAGGAGACTACAATAATAGCAACGTTGATGATTTAATTAATCAATTGAATCATACTGTAGATATTAAGGAACGTCACAATATTTCTAATGATATTATTAAATTATCAAGTCGAGATGTACCAAACAGTTATATTGCTTACAACGATCAAATAGTCGCTGCTAACTCTAAGGTTAAAAATTATAAAGTAACACCTGAAGGTATCTATTTAATCGATTATCGAACAACGATTGAACGATAAGGGAGTGTGGGACATTGATTTATGTCTCAGCCCCGCTTCAACTATAAAAACCACGCCGAGGTCATTCAATATGATTATGGCGTGGTTTAATTTGCTTATATGATTGTATTACTTTCTGTTTGATGAATTTCAATAAAATGATTATTACATATTTTTAGTGAATCATGTTCATTTTATATAAATCTAATTGTCACTATTTGTTTAACGTGAAACACTTTTTAACTCCAAAAAGTATTCCACTTCCACTCTTTTAGAGACAAATTATAAAAATAGCTTATGTCACAAACATATGAGCAACATAAGCTTTAATTATTATTCGTCTACTTTTTTCTGTTGTTCTTTAAATTCTTTCTGCAGTAAATTAACTTGTTTTAAACCTGCCCCCATTAAAATGAATACAAGTATCCACACAATAACGATTAAAATAAATATTTTCAACGTATCACTGCCAAGTACAGTTAAAGATGTATCCCAAATGCCATGTAAACCAACGGCTGATAAAAAGAATATTAAAAAGCGTTTATCAAAAATATCTTTGAATTCAAAGCCATGCTGTTCTTTCGCAATAACTATTGCAGCACCAACAATCGCTGACCAAACTAAATGGCCACCAATCGCAGTCCACGCACGTGTGAAGACAATATCTAATAATGGGACATTTTCCCCTAAAGCGAAATTCAAAATATAACCTGCTGATTCAAAAACTGCGAACCCTGCACCAATAGCAGCACCGATTAATAATCCATTCAAAATCTTATTTGTTTTCAATTTATTGACGAAATAAACAATAATGAGTGCTTTTCCAGTTTCTTCAACTAATCCTACTAAAAATGCATCGAAAAATGTTAAAGAACCAAACCTTTCGAATTGATCACTAAAAACGACAAATCTATATAATACCATCGTACTTAGTAATGAAAATACTCCGCCAATAAAGAACATGATAATAACTTCAAAAATGCTAATATTTTTAAACGCATTTGATTCATAAAAGAAGAACAAACCCGATAATGGTACTGTTAAAGCCCCAATAAAAATGAGACCCGGAATCGCGTTAGTGTTATTAAAAATCGCTGCCATGACCCATAATCCAATAAATGTTACTGTGAAAGCGATGAATACTCGAGAAAAGAGCCATGGCTTCCCCCATTCTTCTGATATGTCACAAATTGCTGGCGTAGTTTTAGCAGTACCCGCTATAAATATTTCATCTGCTTCGTTTTTAGTATGTGGCTTAAATACTTCTGAAAACATATCTTTTAAATTAAGATTTAAGCTTTCATCATTGCCGGCTAGTCTACCGATTGATTTGGTTGCATTATCAAATAAACTTCTTGCTTCGTTTTTTAAATCTGTATTTTGCGCTGTTTCATGCGCTTTGGCTTCCATTTGTTTATCGATAGATTCATTATGTATGTCGGACGTCTTAGTTGATTGTGTACTTGCTGATGACATCCCCTCTTCACCTGTATTAGGTGCAACTGATTGCGTTTGTGTTGTCTCTTCTTTTTCTGTATTTCTTCGATGATTAAGACCTTCCATAGACTTACCTACTTTCACTTTTCATAATAAAACTATTTTAATTTAATATTGATGGATTTTCCATATATTTATATAACTACTTTGTTCGATTGTGTACATTCGTTTTTTTACTCATTTTAAAATACAACTCACATCTTACGCTTGAGTAATAAAATCAAGTATTCGGAAAATGGCCTGCCTATTCTGTTTAGGCACCTCAAAGGCTAATATGTCCTCCGCCGATTGCTCTAAAATAGAATGATTGATGTATTGGGCATCATTTAGTACTATTTCTCTGACATCGTCTGGACCAGGCTCAAAATGAAATTGTAATCCAATCACATGATGATCGATGATAAATCCTTGGTTTCTAATATGATTCCCTGAAAATAATAATTCTGCTTGTTGCGGTATTTGAAACATATCCTCATGCCAATGTAGTGCCTTCAATCGACTTGGTATATTCGGAATGATTTCTGATTCTAAGTAAACATCATCCCAACCTACTTCCTTTACTGGTGATTTTAACACCGCATAACCTAATGCTTTCGAAATTTGTTGTGCACCAAAGCAAGCACCATAAATTGGTTTGTTTTGTGCCATCAATACTAAAATTAATTCGCGCTCTGATTGAATCCAAGGCATCTCATCGTCTGGATTCATTGGCCCACCAAGTATCACTAACATATCTGTTTCTTCCGCAAGAGGTAGCACGCCATCATTCATATATGGGTGATAAATATAGACTTCGTGCCCGCTTTCCTTCGCCCACTCACCTATGTATCCAACACCTTCATTTGGTGTATGTTGTAAAACATTGACTCTCATATGTTCAACATCTCCTTCAACTCTCCAATGATTTCATCAGTTACATTATACACCACTGATTGTACGCTGATCATCCTCACCTTACTGATGCATCAAAATGATAATTAGTCTTTGCATTTTTTAAATAAACATGGGTTGTTTTTTATATTCCGAGCAATATTTTTATATAAGTATTTTAATGATATTCAATTCATTACAAACCCTTGATATTACAATTGTTATCAACCATCAAAATGTGTCTATACTGTGTCTATTATCAGAATAAAAAGATATTTCTAATTGATTTTAAATGTCGTTATGTTATATTTCTTGTAAGGGTTTACACAATGTGTAAAAACGCTATATTTTATCAAATGTGATGGAGGTGACTTGCTTGAAACAAATCACATGGCACGACTTACAACATATCATTAAAGATGGTGATGTGATTGGTTTACCAGCATTAGCTGTAGCCAACTTACCCGCCGAAGTTCTACGTGCTGTGTTAGCGCAACATGACACATATCATACGCCCAATGATTTAACGTTTATATTAGCGAATGATATCCATAGTTTAGGTGCCGCACCGGATTTAGATGATTTTATAGAACGTCGCATGATTAAACGTGTCATTATGAGTATTTTAACGGCTTCTTCCAAAACGGCACAAGCAATGAAAAATAATGACATTGAAGCTTATTTTTTACCACAAGGTATCATTGCAACTCATTATCGTCAGAGTAATCAATTATTACCTGGAGTTATTACTAAAATCGGATTAAACACAGCTGTTGATCCTAGATACGGTGGCGGTAAAGTAAATACACGAACAACTGATGATTTAGTTTCATTAGTAACCATCAACGATGAAACATACTTACACTACACATTCCCTAGCGTTGATGTGGCACTACTGAGAGGAACATACGCAGATCAACAAGGTAACATTTATTTAACTCAAGAAGCGTACTTGAGCGAGTGTTATCATGTCGCATTAAACACGAAAGCCAATCATGGGAAAGTTATTGTACAAGTTAAAGCTTTAGTTGACGACTATCAACTAAAGCCGAATGAAGTTGTTATCCCAGGAAATCTTGTCGATTATGTATACGTCACAGAAGATGAAAAGAATCACCGTCAAGTAATTCAGAGTCATTATTTACCAGCCTTGTCTGGAGAAGAACGAATTGATGGAATACCTGAACCCGCATTACCTTTTAATAGTCGCAAATTGATTCTCCGACGTGCTGCTCAGTTTTTAACTTATGGCGATACAATTAGCATCGGTTATGGCATCAATAATGAACTCTCTAATTTATTGCATGAAGAATGTGTTGAACATGATGTGCAACCGATTTTAGATGTTGGCATTTTCGGTGGATTCGTTGGGAGTCGTGAACATTTTGGTATGAATTACAATGCAGATGTGCGCATGCCTCATGATCGAGCATGGGATTTTATTTATAACAATGGTGTATCAGTTGCCTATCTTAGCTTTGCTGAAGTTGATCAACACGGCAATGTCAACGTGTCATACTTCAATGACCGACTAAATGGATGTGGCGGCTTTATAGACATTACGCAATCTGTAAATAAAATTATCTTTTCAGGTACTTTTGTAGCCGGTAGTCATGTCTCATGTCATAATCAACGATTAAACATTGAAACTGAAGGACAAAACCAGAAATTTGTATCAGATGTGAGCCATATCGACTTTAATGCACAATATTCACAATCACTCGAGCAAGAAGTCTATTTTGTTACTGATCGTGCAGTATTCGAGCTCACCAATCAAGGCTTGAAACTAATTGAAATTGCTCCAGGTCTTGATTTGCATAAAGATATTTTGAATCAAATGGCTTTTAAACCAATTATTGCTGATCATTTAAAATTAATTGATACCAGCATTTACAAAGAAAAATGGGGACAACTTAAACAATCAATTCATAAAGTATGAAAGTGAAGCTAAAGGGGGTATACTAATGAATTTCGATTGGATAAAAACACGTTCAGACTTCGATGATGACAAGCCTGCCGTTATTGATCACGCAAAACAAACATCTTGGACATACCAACAACTCAATGCACGCGCTGATAATATGGCACATTATTTAACATCTCAAGGTGTTAAAAAAGGCGATGTTATCGGTATTTTTGCGCCAAATGATATTGCAATATTAGATTTACTATTTGCTTGTTTTAAAACAGGTGCGGTTTTTTTACCATTGAATTGGCGGCTTAACCCAAAAGAAATTGCAGCCATTGTGGAAGATGCACAATTAAAACTGCTCTTCTATGCTGAAAAACATTTAAGTTCACTCACCGATATTGACCAAAACTTATTGCATATGGATATTGATGTAGCGCAATATGATGAAATCGTAAATCCAGATTATCACCAACCTTTTCAAGCAACACCTGTTGAACCACAAGATCTTGCAGCATTAATTTATACAAGTGGTACAACCGGATCACCTAAAGGTGTGATGTTCTCATATGAATCATTTGTTCATAACGGCGCAAACTTAGAGCTGACGTATAAGTTCAATTCAAACTATATTACGATTGTATCAACACCAATGTTCCATGTTTTAGGGTTTAACGATACTGTATTACCAGTATTAATGTCAGGTGGCACACTTATTCTTCAACGTTACTTTAACGGCGAAGAATTGAATGACATGATTGCACAATATCACCCTACATTTATTATCATGATTCCGACAATGTATTATAGTACGCTACGTGCTAGTAATTTTAATCCTGAAAATTTTAAAGCTATGGATTATATCATCCAAGGTGGTTCACAACCATTACCAAGTATCCAAGCAGCTTTTAAACAATATGGCATAAACATTATTAACGGCTATGGTTTAACTGAAGCACCTCTTGTACTTGTTAATACACCGGAAAATTCAAAACGTAAGCCAATGAGTATTGGTAAAGCAGTCATGTTCGTTGATGCACGTATCCTTGATGATAACGGTGAGGAAGTACCTACTGGTGAGATTGGCGAACTTGCAATTAAGGCTAAAAATGTCACGCCAGGATATTGGAATAAACCAGCAGAGACTGCCAAAGCATTTCATGGTCGTTATTTATTAACTGGTGACTTAGCGAAGATGGACGACGATGGCGATATATTTATTATTGACCGCAAAAAAGAATTAATCATAACTGGTGGCGAAAATGTCTTACCATCCGAAGTCGAAAATGCTTTAGCTGAGCATCCACTAGTAGACCGGTGTGTGGTCGTTGGCTATGATCACCCAAAATATGGTGAATCAATTGCTGCAGCCATTATACTTCGCGAAGATGAACCTCATTACGCTGAAATTTTAGATCAACATATGCGAAGTCGTTTAGCAGGTTATAAAGTCCCAAGAATGTATGTACCAGTGACACATATGCCGTTAAACAGTACGCAGAAACCAGATAAACTTGCGATTCGACAAATGATGAATGACAAAGTCTCACAAACACTTTAAAGGTGATAAAAATTTTTAGTATTTAGTGTAAGCGTTTACAAATAAAGCGTGTTGTTTTTGAATTAAATGCATTTCACATTAGTATTCATATTATTTTTAGGAGGAATTTATATGACATTTGAAAAAGAAACAGTCTTAAAAACATTATTTCCTGAAGATGTACTTAGTATTGCTAAAGGTTTAACAGACGGTGAAGTCGAATTTTTACAACAAGTAGATTCATTGCTAGAAAGTAAGTACCGTGAAAATATTAATCAACATTGGATAGACGCTACTGTACCCGAGGACTTTTTTAAAAATCTGGGAGAATTAAATTATTTTAACAATCCATTACTTTACAAGGATCGTCCAAACGCCAAAATGCCTAGTCAACTATTTCAGTTTTTCATGTCTTACCTACTCGCGCGATTTGATATTTCCTTAGCTACCCTACTCGGTGTTCACCAAGGTTTAGGGCATAACACTTTCTATTTCGGAGGTAGCAAAGAACAAATTGCGAAATATGTACCTAAATTACAGTCACATGAACTGCGTACATGCTTTGCTTTAACTGAACCAGAACACGGTTCGGACGTTGCGGGAGGTCTTGAAACAGTCGCTGAACGCCAGGGCGATACTTGGGTTATCAATGGTGAAAAGAAATGGATTGGTGGTGCACATGTATCTGATGTCATTCCAGTATTCGCAGTAAATAAAGAAACTGGCAAACCCCATTGCTTTGTAGTCAGACCAGAACAAGATGGCGTCGATATTGAAGTCATTGATAATAAAATCGCACTTCGCATTGTTCCTAACGCACTAATTAAATTAACTAATGTCAAAGTAGATGAAGCGGATCGCTTACAAAACATAACAAGCTTTAAAGATATTGCCAAAATTCTTTATTCAACGAGAGCAGGCGTTGCTTATATGGCTACAGGTGGTATGGCTGGCGCTTTACGTGCCACATTAGATTATGTCACTGAGCGTAAGCAATTCGGCAAACCAATTAGTAAATATCAGTTAATACAAGAAAAGCTAGCAATGATGCAAGGTAATTTAGCTCAAGCAATGGCAACATGTGCTCAATTAGCTAATATGCAAGCACATGGTGAATATGACGAGGTTGCAACTTCAACGGCGAAGATGATGAATGCCTTACGTTTGCGTGAGACAGTAGCTATGGGCCGCGGTATTACAGGTGGTAATGGCATACTAGCTGACGATTATGATATTGCACGTTTCTTCTCTGATGCAGAAGCGATTTACACGTACGAAGGTACACATGAAATTAATGCCTTAGTAATTGGACGCGCTTTGACTGGAGATTCTGCTTTCGTATAAATAGCAAAGAATTATATAAGATACAGTAATTTCACTAAAAACAGACTTATTTTAAGCATAAAGCTTTTTCCTTAAATAAGAGGCTAAGATGACTGTCAAAGATACCTAATTAATTTTATAAAATAGCAACGTTATTCCAATTATCTTAATGGTTATCTTATCCTCAACTAAATTGGAGGAATCACTATGACAATTAATAAAGTAACCGTTCTTGGCGCAGGCACAATGGGCGCTCAACTGGCAGCACTCTTTGTGAATGCTGGACTTAAAGTAAAACTATTAGATATTGTAGTAGACAAAAACGATCCAAATCTCATTGCGAAAAAATCTTACGATAAAATTACAGATAAGAAACGGCCGCTACTATTCGACTTAAATCTAGCGAGTCATTTAACATATGGTAATTTTGATGATGACTTGGTAAATGATGATGCTGATTTATATATCGAAGCAGTCAAAGAAGATATTGAAATTAAGCATGCTGTTTGGCAACAAGTTCTACAACATGCTAAAGAAGATGCTTTATTCGCTACAAATACATCAGGTATTCCAATTAATGCGATTGCTCAAGTATTTAACGAGAAGGATCAAGAACGATTCTTTGGTCTACATTTCTTTAACCCACCACGTATTATGAAATTAGTGGAGTTAATACCTACGTCACACACGAAGGAATCTATCATATTAGATGTAAAAAATTTCGCGCAAAATGTGTTAGGTAAAGGTGTCATTGTCGTCAATGATGTACCTGGCTTTGTCGCAAATAGAGTCGGCACGCAAACAATGAATGATATTATGTATCGCGCCGAGCAACACAAGTTAAGCATTGTAGATGTGGATGCTTTAACTGGACAAGCGATTGGTCGTCCTAAAACAGGTACATATGCGCTATCTGACCTAGTCGGTTTAGATATTGCAGTGTCTGTAATTAAAGGCATGCAACAAGTACCTGAAGAAACACCTTATTTTCATGATGTCAAAATTGTAAATACGTTGTTTGACAATGGCGCACTCGGACGTAAAACGAAACAAGGATTTTACAAAAAGGATAAAGAAACTAAAGCTCGACTTGTTTACGATGTTGAAAAACAAGATTATGTACCTGTATCGCAACCACAATTACCAATTTTAAATGAATTTAATAAAGACTTAGCGCATAACCTTGATGTCATATTCAATGCGCAAGACGAAGCGGGACTATTTTTATGGGAGACATTACGTAATAATTTCTATTACTCTGCTATCAATGTACCTAAAGCTACCGATGATTTCCGAGACATAGACCGTGCGCTTGTCTGGGGGTTCAACTGGAAACTTGGTCCATTCCAATTATGGGATGCAATGGGATATGAACGTGTTAAAAAACGTATGGAAGACGAATTTGGAGACTTACCACAATGGATTAGTGATTTAGATGGTGGCTTTTATAAAAAAGATGAGACCATCGAATATGCAACACCTGTTTCTCACTTCGTAAAAGATGAACTTTGGGATAAAGGTGATGCCAAACTTTCCGTAACTCATGATGATCAACTGTTACTGAAATTACAAAGTAAAAATAATGTCATTACCGATGAATTCAACGATGCGTTAGTTGATGCGATTGATTTACTGGAAAATGACCATTACACAAGTATGGTTATTTATGCAGATGGTAACAATTTCAGTGTGGGTGCTAACCTTTTCTTAATGAAAAAGGCGCATGAAGACGGTCTTGTAGATGATGTCGTTGCACAATCAATTGATAAATTACATTATAGCTTTAATCGTTTGAAGTATAGTTTGAAACCAGTAGTCACAGCTGTTCAAGGTCGTGCCTTAGGCGGTGGCTGTGAGCTTGTACTTTACTCACCTATTGTTGTCGCTGCAAGTGAAACGTATATCGGTCTTGTTGAAGCAGGCGTTGGCTTATTACCGAGTGGCGGTGGCCTTGCAGAAATGGCTGATCGCATATTACGCACATCGCATAAGTTTGATGACAAACAAGCTTCCATGACAAAAGTACTGACGAATATCGCATTTGCGAAAGTCTCTACAAATGCCTTTGAGGCACGTCGTTATGGTTATTTACGTGATACAGATACGATTATTTTCAATACAGCACAACGTGTCGAAGTTGCGCTCAAACGTGCGAAATATGAAGCAGAAACAAACTATATTCCGAATCCTAGACATCAATATATCGCTTTAGGTGAAGACTTCAAAGCATTTATCCAAGGACAATTAGATGCGCAAAGACGGGGTCATTTTATTAGCGACCATGATTATCATATCGCCTTAAATATTGCCACAATTTTAGCGGGTGGTGATTTACCAAGAAATACATTTATCAATCAACGTTACATTCAATCGTTGGAGAAAATTGGCTTTATTGACTTACTAAAATCTAAAAAATCATATGAAAGAATTGCACATATGTTAAAAACTGGTAAGCCATTACGTAATTAAAAGATAGTCATTAAGAGAGGATGATAACCATGCAAGAAGCATACATTGTAGCTTATGGGCGTTCAGCCGCAGCGAAAGCAAAGCAAGGCGCATTATTCCACGAAAGACCTGATGATGTCGCAGCCAAAGTATTACAAGGCGTATTGAAACGTATTGACGGAAAATTCAATAAGAATATGATTGAAGATGTCATTGTTGGTACGGCTTTTCCAGAAGGATTACAAGGACAAAACATTGCACGAACGATTGCATTGCGTACGGGATTATCTGACACGGTACCGGGTCAAACAGTGAATCGCTACTGCTCATCAGGATTACAAACCATCGCGATTGCAGCCAATCAAATTATGGCTGGTCAAGGAGATATACTTGTAGCTGGTGGCGTTGAATTGATGAGTGCCGTACCAATGGGTGGCAACGAGCCCACAAACAATCCCACCTTACAATATGATGATATAGGTGCGTCATATCCTATGGGTTTAACTGCTGAAAATGTAGCATCCCAATTTGACGTATCACGCGAAGATCAAGATGCTTATGCTGTCAGAAGTCATCAACGTGCCTATGACGCACAACGTGATGGTCGGTTCAAAAATGAAATTATTCCAATACAAGTAAACTCAGTTGAATATACAAACGCAGGACCAAAAGTACACACAAATATCTTTGACCAAGATGAATTTATACGACCTGACACCACGATGGAGGCATTAGCCAAATTACGTACAGTATTTAAAGCTGACGGCACTGTGACTGCGGGAACATCTGCCCCACTTTCTGATGGTGCAGGATTTGTAGTTTTAATGTCTGGAGATAAAGTGAAAGAACTCGGCGTGACACCTATTGCACGATTCGTTGGTTATAAGGCAGTAGGCGTTGACCCGAAAATTATGGGTATTGGGCCTGCATATGCGATTCCTGAAGTATTGTCACTCAGCAATCTATCTGTTGAAGATATTGATTTGATCGAATTGAACGAAGCATTTGCTTCTCAAACGATTGCATCTATTAAAGAAGTAGGTCTAGATATATCACGTACGAATGTGAATGGTGGCGCTATTGCTTTAGGTCATCCATTAGGTGCTACAGGCGCAATGTTAACCGCGCGTTTACTTAATGAAATGGGTAGACGTCCCGATAGCCGTTACGGCATGGTTACGATGTGTATTGGTGTCGGTATGGGTGCAGCTGCTATATTTGAGTATGTGCGTTAGAATGGTTGATTTTGGATGAAGCGGATTCGTTTTGTTATTAAATGAAGTAGGCTGAAGTTGAAACAGGTTGAAGTTGAAGCGGGTTGAAGCAATTTCGTTTTATTAATGAAGCTATGTGAAACATAGTGATTGAACAAAAAAGTGGTTTAATGGGATGGTGGGTATTTCCGTTTTAGAATTTAACATTTACACGTCTAATTTTAATCATTGTTTTAAATTTTATGAATCGAAGCCCTTTGATTTAATAATATTTGCTAATGCTAGTAACTTATCTGATTGTTCATGTTTAAAATAAAGAAAACCACTCACATCAGTGTGTGTTCGAACTAGACTTGTAAGTTCCAGTTCGGTACGACTTTCTAAAGCAATTATTATTGCTGTGATTGTCGTATATCACTTAGATGTGCGTGGTTTATTTTAATAGGTTAGTAATATATTAGGTCATGTTATGTTTAAGACTATAATGAATAAATAATTTAGAAATATGCTTCCGATTGTTCGATGCTTTAATTCAGTTAGAAGCATCATAGAATGCATGATTACTGTTGTAAAGATACGTAATGTTTTGTATTGACTGTATATCTTTGGATAGAGTTACAAACTTATTTTGTTACTCTAGGCCCATATGTCGCAGTACCATCTGCATGTGTTGTTACATTGTATGCATTTGTTTCGCTTGGCTTCTTGTATGTCGGGCGAGCTCCGTATGATACTTGGCCATTTCCGTGTGTTGTTACGTTATATGCGTTTGTTTTGCTTGGCTTGTTTTGTGTCGGACGAGCGCCATATGATACTTGACCATTTGCATGTGTTGTTACGTTGTATGCATTTGTTTCGCTTGCCTTGTTTTGTGTCGGACGAGCGCCATATGATACTTGACCGTTTGCATGTGTTGTTACGTTATATGCATTCGTTTCGCTTGGCTTCTTGTATGTCGGACGAGCTCCGTATGATACTTGACCGTTTGCATGTGTTGTTACGTTATATGCGTTTGTTTTGCTTGGCTTGTTTTGTGTTGGACGAGCGCCATATGTTACTGTGCCATCTTGATTTGTCGTTACGTTGTATGCGTTTGTTTCTGATGGCTTATTGAATCTTGGTCTCGCTTCATATCCAAATGTTCCATCGTTGTATTCACGGATACCTGTACCAGCATCTCTATATTTAACATATTTAGGTGTTTTGTTAAATTGCGGTCTCGGACCATATTGAGAAGCTTCTGTTGTTTCAGTTGCTTGAGGTTTAACTTCAATATCACTTGATTCTCCTTGAGTACCTTGTAACGTTGATTCAGTACCTTGTGGTTTTATTTCAAGTTTAGATGAGCTACCTTCAAGACCTTCTAAAATAGGGTTCGTTGTCGTCGGTTGAGTATAATTATCGCTTAAAGATGGTCTGTTTTGTTCCATTGTTGGGAAATCTGGACCTTGAACGATTTCACCTTGTAACGTTTTATTTTCCATAGTTGGATAGTCTGGACCTTTTACAATTTCACCTGTAATTGTGCCCTGTGGAATTTTAACTAATGGTTGTGTTGTTTCTTCAGCTTTACCAGCCGTAGTTTTAACCTCTTGCTGGTTCCCAACTTTAGGTAATTGAGGTTCTTCAACTTTCTTCTCTTCTTTTACAAAAGGAGATTTTGTTACAGTTTCCTCGTATTTTTTGACAGTTTTATTTTTCCAAGATTCGTCTGCTTTTTCAACTGCTTCTCTTGTTTCTTTAACTAACTTATCAAAATTTTCTTTATTCTCTTTTTTCTTTGTATAATCATGAATATTGGGGTCATATTTCTTTATTGTTGTAGGTCTATTCTGATTTGTTTCCATAAAGAAATCATCGACTATTGAATTTAAGTCTTCCATCATTTCTTTTTTTATACGTTCATTAGTGATTCTATTCGGGTTATGCACGTCACCTAGTATTATGTCTAATTTTGCTCGTAATTCTTTAGCATGTATACCAAATTTTTCATGACTATAATACGCTGCAAAAACTGTATCTATTTCACTAACAAATTCATATATTTTATCAGTTTCTTGTTTTTCAGTATTTTCGTCATAAGGCTTTAAGTCTTCATTTTTAGATTGAATATCTCTTACTTCATTATTAAATTTTTCCACAGCGTCTTTTAATGAATTTGAGATTTCATTATATTCATTCATTGTTAAATAGTAAACATTATACTTATGAAATGAATACATTTTTGAATTATCGTTTGGGTAAGTTGCTTTATACCATTTTTTATAATAATCGTATTCATCTATTTTTTTCTTTAATAAATATTGATCTTCTCCTAATATCCTTTCCATTAATTTATCTTTTGCCTCTTTATATTCATTACCACCATATTGATACTCATCTGTTAATGCCAATGCACTTGAAAACTGCTTTTCTAGAGCTTCTATTTTTTCCCAATAATATCTGCTATCTATTAATGTCCCATTTTTACTCTCTTTTTTAACTTGTGATTTCCCATTATAATCCTTTGTTACTATCGCATCTGCTTTGTTATCCCATGTAAATAAGCTAGATGCAACTGCTAATGCGCCTAGCGAAATTATTTGCTTTTTCATAATTTTTTAATTCCTCCAAAATGTAATTGCCCAATCTACATTAAAGAAACAAAATATTAAAAGACATTAACTATATATTAACTAGAATAAACAAAGCATTAACTATCTTTTTGTTATAGTTAATTAGCTTTGCAATATACAATAGTGTATAATTTTTTTGATTAATGTACATCAAAGGAGTAACAAAGCATGACAACACAAATGAAAATCAAAACATATTTAGTTGCTGGTATTAAAGCGGCGCTCCTTGATACGACTGGTATTAAATTAGCAAGCAAATCTGAAACTACATCACATACGTATCAACATCAAGCGCTTGTAGATCAATTATATGAATTAATAGCAAACACTGACTTAAATAAATTATCGTACCTAAATTTAGATGCGTTTCAAAAACGCGATATTTTAGCTGCGCACTATATTGCAAAATCAGCTATACGCACTAAAAATTTGGATCAAATGACTAAAGCGAAACATAGATTAGAAAGTATTTACGATTCAATTTCTAACCCTTTGCATTCACAAAAAAATTAATAATTCACCAATAAATCATGTAAGTGTTTGTGACGCCAAATTTCCTTATAAATCCTTGTCATATGATTATAAACGAATGAAACGATTGCCTATCCCATAGGTGACAATGTTAAAAAGACCTCTGAAGGTATCATCTTGATAACTTTAGAGGTCTTTGTTTATATTATTCAAACAAAATTCTTATAGAACGATCGAAGTATGTTTCGTCTTTCTTTTCTTCTTTAATCTGATCAGCTAATGCTGGGTCATCTGTGATAATACCATCAACATTGGTTTGTAAGTATTTCGTTAAATCTTCTTCGCCGTTAATGGTCCAAGTATAGACTTCTTTATTTTCCATGTGTGCTTGATTAACAAGTCTTGGCGAATAAGAAAAATCTTCGATGACAAAGAAATCTAATGATGTTTCTTTAAAATGACCAAACTGTAACGGGATGATATAACCACACTTGAGATATGGCGCTTCTTTTTTTAACTTAGTCATCACATCATAATCCAATGACATCACACGATATTGATGTTCAACACCATGCTTTTTCAAAATATCAATAACACGTTGTGTATAATCTGCTGGTTCTTTACCATGTGGCTTTAACTCTACTAGTAGCTTCACATTTGATTGTTTAGCCGTTTCAATAAATTCGTCTAAGGATACCAGTTTTGCTTCATGTCCATTTTGACGCATTTTCAAACCGACGACATCTTTGAAATTAGATTCAGAAATGTTTTTATTAACACCTGTTAAACGTTTCAAATTGTTATCATGACTAACAACAAATTGTTTATCTTTCGTCATAATTGTATCTAACTCAATATATTCGACATTCGCTTTTGCAGCAGCTTTCAATGACGGAATAGAATTTTCAACGCCTTTATCTTCGAAACCACGATGGCCAATAATGGATATATTTGTATTGATAGTATTATTGTAAAGTAAGTACATGTTATAACCGATAAAACATGTCACTGCAAGCACCATTGAAATTATAAAGAACCTAGATTTCCGTTTCGGTTTTGGGTATTTAAATTCTAAGCCCGGTTGGTCTAATACATTCTCTTGTTTTAAGTGCAGTACTAACACACTGATTAATGATAATTTCGTAAATAAATAATAGAAGAACAATGCGCTTTTCAATACAACAAATAAAATTGATGAGACTAAAAACTTATCTCCTTCTTCATCTACACAAATAGCAAGATATGTTGCTCCTGAAATAATTAATGTTAAAATCGCACCAATGATGAGTTCCAATATAACTATTTCTATAACAAGTCGAAACTTATTTCGCTTCGTAATTTGCCAACTTAGTCTCATATTTTTAAATAACGACTGGCGGTTTAAAATCGTTAACGGTAGAGTAAATATTAATTTAAAGTTTAATATAAATACAGCAATCATAAAGGTACCGTAAATGATTATACCTTTTGTCGTTTTCATAAGTTCTTCCGTTAAAAATTTAGGTATGTAAATATTTTTTGTTAATACTGAACTTAGTCCTAGGTTAGCAATGGGTATCATTAACATTAAATAAATGACAAAGAAAATAACTGGTACACCTATGAGTTTACGCACATTTACAAAGGCATTTTTAAAAATGGATTTAAATGTAATAATCTGTCGATCAAAGCCGGCATAAACCATATAAACTAACAATGAAAACTCTACATAAATCAGAAAGGCAACACTTAATATGAATATAATAAGAAGTATCACACTGGCAGGGTGACTTACGATTTCCATCCAATTGTTAATCGTAAGTTGGCTTTGCCCAGCTACTTTTAACATCATATTAAATAGTAAAATTAAGTATGTACTACTAATAAAAATCATGATTAACTGCAATAGTAAGGCGTTAATGCTAAAACGCCCTTTATTTTGATACAGTAATTTAAATACTGCCCATATATCTTTACTAATTCTCTTCATAATCACGCTCCGCATTGCTTTAATATTAAGTTTCATCTTAATATTTTTCATTACTCAGGGTCAATAAAAATTTGAAAAGACTCATATTCATATGCAAGTAGCAAATAATAACCCATTCAACATCAGCTAAATGATGATATTGGAACCCCACCTTTAACAAGGCTTCACATTCTTTATCAGCATAGCTACTTACAAAAATGTCTTCCTTCAACCATTGTAGAAGTTGTCTCATATACCTACTACGTCTTGCTATTACTCTATACTCAATTGAAAAAGAAGCATATGCCCCTTCACTCTTGAAGTTACATATGCTTTCTTTTCGGTCTGAATTGTATTTATAATTCAACGGGAATTTTCCCTTTGAAGTTAACATAACGGTAGGCTGCTTTAACAGCTTCATCATCGGGCGCTTCGACATCTTCTAATTCATATGCAATGCCCAATGTTTTCCACTTATGAACACCTAACTGATGATATGGCAGAATTTCAAACTTTTCGACGTTATCAAGAGAATTAATAAATTCCCCTAGTTTAATTAAATCGTCTTTATCATCAGAATAACCAGGCACAAGGACATGTCGAATCCATACAGGTTGTTTCATATCTGACAGTTTGCGCGCGAAGTTAAGGATGTGTGTATTAGGCTTTCCCGTCAATCTAATATGTTTGTCATTATCAATATGTTTTATATCTAATAATATCAAGTCTGTATGTTTTTGTAATTCTTCAAAATGCCTTTGAAATGCTTTTGTATCATTAGCACATCCAGCCGATGTGTCTAAGCAAGTGTGCACACCATTTTCTTTTAATTCTGCAAATAATTTTTCTAAGAATGGCATTTGTAACAATGGTTCGCCACCACTGACTGTTACACCGCCACCCGATGCATCAAAGTATGGTTTGTATGGTAATATTTCATTCACCATTTCATCAACTGTGACTTCTCTTGATGGCTCACTAATTTTCCAAGTATCTGGATTGTGGCAATACAAGCATCTAAGTAAGCATCCTTGTGTAAATAATATATATCTTAATCCCGGTCCATCGACAGTACCTAAACTTTCGACAGAATGTAAGTGTCCCTTAAGCATAGTGCTCCCACCTTAAATTTTGTTACATACTTTCATGGAATGTACGAGAAATTACATCTAATTGTTGTTCACGTGTTAATTTAATGAAGTTAACAGCGTAACCAGATACACGGATTGTTAACTGTGGATATTCTTCTGGATGTTCCATTGCATCTATTAATGTTTCACGGTTAAATACGTTAATATTTAAGTGGTGACCACATTGCATTGCGTAACCATCTAACATACTAGTTAAGTTACGGTTTTGATCTTCTGGTTCTTTACCTAATGATTTTGGTACGATACTGAATGTATTTGAAATACCATCTTTACAGCAATCGTAAGGGATCTTAGCTACAGAACTTAATGAAGATAATGCACCTTTTTGGTCACGGCCATGCATTGGGTTTGCACCTGGTGCAAATGGTTCGCCAGCTTTACGTCCGTCTGGTGTGTTACCAGTTTTCTTACCGTATACAACGTTTGAAGTAATTGTTAATACACTCATTGTATGTTCTGAATCACGATATGTTTTATGACTACGTAATTTAGTCATAAAGCGTTCTACTAAATCAACTGCGATATCATCTACACGGTCGTCATTGTTACCGTATTTAGGGAAGTCGCCTTCGATTTCAAAGTCTACTACAAGACCTTCTTCGTTACGAATTGGTTTAACTTGTGCATATTTAATTGCAGATAATGAGTCAGCTGCTACTGATAAACCAGCGATACCTGTTGCCATTGTACGTACAATTTCTGTATCATGTAATGCCATTTCAATACGTTCATAGCTGTATTTATCGTGCATGTAGTGAATAACATTTAATGAGTTAATGTAAACACCTGCTAGCCAATCCATCATTTGATCAAATTTCTTGAATACTTCGTCATATTCTAATACTTCGCTGTTAATACCTTCGAAGTTTGGACCAACTTGTGCACCAGATTTTTCATCTTTACCACCATTGATAGCGTAAAGTAATGTTTTAGCTAAGTTCGCACGTGCACCGAAGAATTGCATTTGTTTACCAATTGTCATCGCTGATACACAACATGCGATACCATAGTCATCGCCATAGCTTTCACGCATAATGTCATCATTTTCATATTGGATAGAACTTGTTTTAATACTCATTTTTGCACAGTATGTTTTGAAGTTGTCAGGTAAACGTACTGACCATAATACTGTTAAGTTTGGTTCTGGTGCTGGACCTAAGTTATCTAATGAGTGTAAGAAACGGAATGAGTTTTTCGTAACAAGTGGACGTCCGTCAATACCTACACCACCGATAGATTCAGTTACCCAAGTTGGGTCTCCAGAGAATAATTCATTGTAATCAGGTGTACGAGCAAATTTAACAATACGTAATTTCATGATGAAGTGGTCAATAATTTCTTGAACTTCGCTTTCAGTAATAACGCCTGCTTTAAGGTCACGTTCAGCATAGATATCTAAGAATGTTGATGTACGACCTAAACTCATTGCTGCACCGTTTTGTTCTTTAATTGCAGCAAGGTATGCTAAGTATAACCATTGAACTGCTTCTTTGAAGTTTTCTGCTGGACGGCTTAAATCGAAACCATATTTTTGTCCAAGTTCTTTTAATTCTTTTAATGCACGATATTGTTCTGATAATTCTTCACGTAAACGAATTACATCTTCTGACATTTCTGTAGACATCGTGTTGAAGTCGTGCATTTTTTCTTCCATTAAGAAATCTACACCATATAAAGCTACACGACGATAGTCACCGATAATACGTCCACGTCCGTATGCATCAGGTAAACCAGTGATTACACCTGCTTTACGGCAGTTCAACATTTCTCTAGAATATGCATCGAATACACCTTGGTTATGTGTTTTACGATAATCTGTAAAGATTTTTTCAGTTTCTTCGTCTAATTCGTAACCGTAAGCTTCACAAGCTGCTTTCGCCATACGAATACCACCGAATGGTTGCATTGAACGTTTGAATGGCTTTTCAGTTTGTACACCTACAATTGTTTCTAAATCTTTGTCTAAATAACCAGCATCATGAGATGTGATTGTTGAAGCTACTTTCGTGTCCATATCCCACATGCCGCCACGTTCACGTTCTTCTTTCGATAACTGCATTACTTGTTCCCAAAGTTTAGAAGTTGCTTCTGTTGGTCCTGCTAAAAATGAATCATTACCTTCATAAAGAGTGTAGTTTAATTGGATAAACTCTCTTACATCTACGTGTCTGTTCCATCTTCCATTTTTAAATCCTTGCCAAGCTGTTGCATGATTTTTATTTGTTTCTAACATACTAAACGCCTCCATCTGTATAATGTTGTGAATTTGAAATGCTATGTTAACGTTTTCATAGTCATTGTAGCATGTTTGTTGTGATTTTTTTCACATAAATTATGTACAATTTTCATCAAATGTATGTCAAAACATAGAAACTGTACTAATTTGTGTAACAGTAATATGCTAATTGCATTCTGTTACACAACAGTTATAATGTTCACTATTTTCATTGCTTTAAAAGTTAATTTAGGAGTATATATTTGTTTATAAAAAATGATTGTTGATAAGCGTTAAATCAACACTTAGAAAGATTTACTTTTATATATGAAGAGACTGGATTAAATACTTTTATTGACGTAAAAATTCACTTTTGAACCGTTCAATATCTTGCCGATTTTTATATAACAGCTACAAATAAAATATAACAGTTTGATTTTACAGCCTCGGTAAATCGTCTTGACAAACAAAAATTTTTTGCTATCACAACATTTGCAACGTCTTAACAAGTCATCTATAAACATTTCTAAATATTTAACATTACTTATGCGTCATTTATTGCTAAAATTATTGTATTAAAATATACATAGAATTGATGGGATATCATGAAATCAAAAATTTATATCTTGCTATTATTTCTCATTTTTTTATCAGCATGCGCTAATACGCGTCACTCTGAATCCGATAAAAATGTATTAACAGTTTATTCTCCGTATCAATCAAACTTGATTCGTCCAATTTTAAATGATTTTGAAAAACAAGAGCATGTCAAAATTGAAATCAAACATGGATCTACTCAAGTACTGCTTTCAAACTTGCATAATGAAGATCTTTCGGAGCGTGGTGATGTCTTTATGGGTGGTGTGTTGTCAGAAACAATTGATCATCCAGAAGATTTTGTTCCCTATCAAGATACATCTGTAACACAGCAATTAGAGGATTATCGCTCGAACAATAAATATGTTACTAGTTTTCTATTAATGCCAACAGTTATAGTAGTTAATTCAGATTTACAAGGAGATATTACGATTCGAGGTTATCAAGATTTATTAAAACCTATACTTAAAGGTAAAATTGCGTACTCAAATCCAAATACAACAACGACAGGCTATCAACATATGCGTGCTATTTATAGCATGCATCATCGAGTAAGTGATGTGCATCAATTCCAAGACCATGCGATGCAACTGTCAAAGACGTCTAAAGTCATTGAAGATGTTGCTAAAGGTAAATATTACGCAGGTCTAAGCTACGAACAAGATGCACGCACATGGAAAAACAAAGGTTATCCTGTATCAATCGTTTATCCTATTGAAGGAACAATGTTAAATGTCGATGGTATTGCTTTAGTTAAAAATGCACACCCTCATCCTAAGCGTAAAAAGTTAGTGCAATATTTAACAAGCCGCTCAGTACAACAACGATTAGTTGCAGAGTTCGATGCCAAGTCAATTCGAAAGGATGTTAGTGAACAAAGCGATCAGTCTATCGAAAATCTTAAGAACATACCTTTAATACCGAAATCTAAATTACCGGACATTCCACATCATAAATTTTTGGAGATGATTCAATGACGGCATACAAACCTTATAGACATCAATTGAGACGATCGTTATTTGCGTCTACTATTTTTCCAGTATTTTTAGTCCTTATTATTGGACTAGTAAGCTTCTATGCCATCTATATTTGGATAGAGCATCGTACGATTCATCAACATGTTGATGAAAGTCAGTCATCTTTACATCACACTGAAAAGCAGATTCAGACATTTATTACACAGCATAATAATTCGTTTCAAGAGCTCGATTTAACAAATCATCATGATGTTACCGCTACAAAACGTGAATTATTAAAATTAATACACCAACAGCCCGCAACACTTTATTATGAATTATCTGGACCAAATCAGTTTATAACCAATAATTATGAACATTTAAACACTAAAAATATGTATTTATTTTCAACGCATCAGCTTAAATTCAAAAATAGTACATATATGCTTAAAATTTATATGGCTAACACCCCACGTTTAATTGAAATTAAGAAAGATAGCCGACAATTCGCACTTATCGTTGATCAATATGACAATATTTTATACGCCAATGATGACCGTTTTACTATAGGTGAAAAGTATAGACCACAACAATTCGGATTTATGAATGAATCTGTAAAATTAAACCATGCTGACCATCGTCTCATTATTTATAAAGATATACATGAAAACATTGAAGATGGTATCACGTTGTTAATTGTTATGGCCGTAGTTCTTGTTTTACTAGTAATATTTGGTTTCATTAGCGCAGATAATATGGCTAAACGACAAACAAAAGATATCGAAACGATTATTCAAAAAATTTACTATGCCAAAAATCGTCATCTAGGTACATATACGCCTTTAAAAAACAACAGTGAACTAGAAGAAATTAATAATTATATTTACGATTTATTTGAATCAAATGAGCAACTGATCCATTCTATCGAGCATACAGAACGTCGCTTGCGTGATATTCAGTTAAAGGAAATAGAACGCCAATTCCAACCTCATTTCCTATTCAATACGATGCAAACAATACAATATTTAATTACGTTATCTCCGAAATTAGCACAAACTGTGGTCCAACAATTATCGCAAATGTTACGTTACTCATTACGTACAAACTCACATACAGTGGAATTAAACGAAGAGTTGAACTACATTGAACAGTATGTTGCGATACAAAACATCCGTTTTGATGACATGATTAAGCTCCATATCGAAAGTTCTGAAGAAGCGCGTCACCAGACAATTGGTAAAATGATGCTTCAGCCACTCATAGAAAATGCTATTAAACATGGTAGAGATACTGAGTCATTGGACATTACTATACGCCTGACATTGGCACGTCAGAATTTACATGTTTTAGTTTGCGACAATGGTATCGGGATGTCGTCATCTCGCCTGCAATATGTACGCCAATCTCTTAATAATGATGTATTTGATACTAAGCATTTGGGATTAAATCATTTACACAATAAAGCAATGATTCAATATGGTTCACATGCACGACTCCATATTTTTTCAAAGCGTAATCAAGGTACGTTAATTTGTTATAAAATACCACTTTCAAGGGGGAATGTAGATGTTTAAGGTAGTTATTTGTGATGATGAACGAATTATTCGAGAAGGTTTAAAGCAAATCATTCCTTGGGGAGACTATCATTTCAATACAATATACACTGCTAAAGATGGTGTTGAAGCATTATCACTAATTCAACAACATCAGCCAGAATTAGTAATTACTGATATTCGTATGCCACGTAAAAATGGCGTCGATTTACTCAATGATATTGCGCATCTAGATTGTAATGTCATCATATTATCGAGTTACGATGACTTTGAATATATGAAAGCCGGCATTCAACATCATGTTCTTGATTATTTATTAAAACCAGTAGACCATGCACAATTAGAAGTTATTTTAGGAAGACTTGTCCGTACCTTATTAGAGCAACAATCACAGAACGGCCGTAGCTTAGCATCTTGTCATGATGCCTTCCAACCACTATTAAAAGTAGAATACGATGATTATTATGTAAATCAGATTGTTGATCAAATTAAGCAATCTTATCAAACGAAAGTGACTGTTTCAGATTTAATTCAACATATCGATGTTAGTGAATCGTATGCGATGCGAACATTTAAAGATCATGTTGGTATTACAATTGTCGATTATTTAAATCGCTATCGTATTTTACAATCTCTGCAATTGTTAGATCGACATTACAAACACTATGAAATTGCAGACAAAGTAGGCTTTTCAGAGTATAAAATGTTTAGCTATCATTTTAAAAAATATTTACAAATGTCGCCAAGTGATTATTGTAAGCAAGCTAAATAGATTAGCAAATAACTAATGATTATGGCGCCTACATTTTGTTCTATGAAAAAGCGGACTGATAGAGAAGTTTTCACTTTTCTTTCAGTCCGCTTTTTAGAGAGTTTAAATATAAAACAATACTCCCTACAATATCGACACCGCTATATGTCTTTATTGTAAGGAGTAAATTCATTGAGTCACCCTAAGTCGGGCAAATAAGGATACTTCATAACAGGGAATTATGATCTGCCCCGAGACATAGAGATGATATATTTGCAAGGGTAGAAGCAGTATCTTTCATCTCTTCACGCACATGCCGTCGGGGCAGGATTGCCAACTATATTGCAATAGATTGGCGATACTTTTAATCCGATTGATATTAGATTTTTAAACTTCTAATTTTCTTTTCTTCATAGAAAGCAACGATTCCTAATAGAATCATGCCTAGGAATAATGCAACATAGAAGACGATGAAAACATCTGTCCATCCACTTAATGTATATCCAAAGATGTTTAAACCGTTACGTGTTGGATCAGCAATAGCCGCCAAACCAACTTTCGCCATTGAGTCACCGAATAGATACGCGAATGAACCTGTCATTCCGTTTGCTACACTGATGGCATTTTTAGGAACAAAACCAGTCAATGATACACCAATTAATAATTGCGGACCAAAGATTAACGCACCTAATGCAAACAATGAAATGTTAACCATCATTACACTTGTAGCATTTGTGTAGAATAAGACAACAAATGTAATCATAAACATACAGCCAATAGCTACAATTGCACGACGACCTTTTAATAAGTCTGATACGTAGCCCCATAATAAACTTGCAACTAATGCACCAATTTCAAAGTAGAATATCGTATTAACTGCATCGCCTTTACTAAAGTGTAAATGCTCTGACACATATAACGGTGCCCAGTTATCAATACCGATTCGTACAATGTATACAAAGACGTTTGAAACACATAGAATCCATATAACAGGATTTCCCAGGATATATTTTTTAAAGATCTCCCATTTCGTCATACCTTGAGAATCAATATTTTCTTTATCGACCGGCTCTTCCCAAATTTCTTCAGCACGATTCCATCCTAATTCTTCTGGATCATCTTTTCCGATAAATAATGTTGCGATACCAATAAGTAATGCAATCACCGATGGGAAAATGAACATCCCTATAACATTTCCATGGAAGAATACATTAGCACCCCAAAGTGCAACACCACCTGCAATGGCACCACCGATATTATGTGATGTATTCCAAAATCCTAAGTATCGGCCACGTTTCGTTCTTGGCGCCCATCTTGAAATCGTTGAATAACTTGCAGGTCCACCAACTGATTGGAACACCCCGTTAAGTCCCCAAAGTACAATTAATAATCCCATTACAGAACCAAAGTAACTTAAAACAAATCCCATAATTAAAACTGTAATCGCAGATAAGATAAGTAAGAACGAGATAATACGTTTTGTGTTACGTCCATCGACAAAATATCCAAGTAATGTTTTCCCTAAACCGTACGTGATACTAAATGCTAATCCGATATAACCAAGTTCTAATGTAGATAATCCAATTTCCTCTTTTAAAAACGGTTGTGCCGCCTTAAAGTTGTTTCGAATTAAATACATAGCCATATAAACAAAGAACACTACAAAGAAAGCTTGCATAAAGTTTCTAAGCCATAATTTACGTTGTACCGATAATGGAATGCCTTTGTTCGGAATCTTATGGATATCAAAAAAGTTCATCTCTGTCACCTCAATCATTTTCGTTAAGCCAAATATATCACGTCGGTGTAAGCGCTTAATATCCTTAAAATTATTAAATTATCCAAAATACTGAACATAAACACATACTTAGAAACATTTTTATGTACTAAAATTAATAAATAGTTAATAGTATTTGACAAGTTTTATCTATAAAATACTTTATGTTGTCAAAATCAACGTTTATACATATGACATAATGACGGAGGACATCATGATTCTATCTATATTACTTATCTTTTTCTGTATCAGACTTGTCAGCTTAAAGATATCTATTAATCACTCAAAACAATTAAAAGCAGACGGTGCAGTTGAATATGGCGTTAAAAATTCGAAGTTTTTAGCAATAACACACGTTTTAATTTATGTATTGGCTGGTGTAGAGGCATTTATTAATAAAGATACATTTAGCTTTGCAAATGGTATTGGCTTAGTTATATTAATCTTTGCTTATATCATGTTATTTATGGTTATTAAAACTTTAGGTGGTATTTGGACATTAAAATTATTCATTTTACCTAACCATCCTATTATTAAATCTGGATTATATAAAATTACAAAACACCCAAATTACTTCTTAAACATCATTCCTGAATTAATCGGTGTATTATTATTAACACACGCAACATATACAACTATTTTATTAGTACCGTATGCGTATTTCTTATATGTACGTATTAAACAAGAAGAGAAATTAATGAATATTTAAAAAGATGAAAGCCTGTCATCACATTAGTCGACATCGACGTCCATCTTTAAAGTGCGTTCTGAAATATTATATTCAGAAACCTTTAAAGTATGTCGTGTCTATGACCATTGTGACAACAGGCTTTTTTTATTATCATATACCTCACTATCGAAAAGGTTATATACTCTTTTCAATGGTGAGGATTGTTACTGTGAATGGGTATGACCATCGCTAAACACTTATATAAAGTACACCTTCTTTACAAACAATGACATGATTTAAGGTGTGAAATTTTTGGCAATGGCTTGGCGACATATGCATTCATTCAACACTGCCATCAGTCTTACTTCAGACAAACTTCAGACTAACCTCGAGTTCGTATTATGCCCACCACATGTCTGCTGGCTTGTCGTAAATATTAACAGATTTCAAAGTTTGACAAGCTTTTTGGAAACCTTCTTCTACTGACATAATAGGATCTTCATGTTCAATACTTAATACATAATCATATCCATTAATAATAAGTTGACTTATGATATCTGCCCATACATATGGACTATGTCCATAACCAACTGTACGGAATGTCCATGCTCTTGTCGCAACGTTACCATATGGTTGCATATCAGTTAGACCATACATATTTACATTTTCTTGATTAATATACGTATCTTTAGCATGGAAGTGATGAATTGCATTTGCTTGGCCTAATATGCGAATCGCAGCAATTGGGTCAATACCTTGCCACCATAAATGACTAGGATCTAAGTTAGCACCGATATATTCATTTGTAGCCTCACGTAACTTCAACATTGTATATGGTGTATGCACTAAAAATCCTGCATGCAACTCTATGGCAATTTTTACATCTTGCTCTTTTGCAAACTCAGCTAAATCTTGCCAATATGGTATCAACTTTTCATTCCACTGATAATCATAAATTTCAGAGTAGGCTGTTGGCCAAGGTGTAACAGGCCAATTAGGCTTTTTAGCGGTATCATCTGACCCTGCAATGCCAGAAAATGTATTAACAACTGGCACGTCTAATAGATTTGCTAAACGGATTGTTTTACGTAACGTTTCATCGGCTTCTTTCGCTTCTATCGGATCTGGAGAAATTGGATTGTTATGACAACTGAAACCACTTATTTGTAAGCCTCTGTCTGTGATTGACTTCATAAATGCTTGTCGCTTGTCTTCATTTTCTAACAACTCATCTAACTTACAAAATTTATCTCCTGGGTTACCACCTGTTCCAACTTCAATCATATCCAATCCAGATTCTGCGACATAATCTAACATATCTTCAAAATTTTTATCGTAAAATAATACTGAAAATACACCTATTTTCATTGAAAAGCACTCCTTCTTTTTATATTGAGAATTTTGTATCATATATGATAATCATTAAAGTTGTATACTCTTATTATCAAGATCACTACGATAAATCGCTTCTATAAGGGCATTTACATTGCGTGCTTCTTCCGGTTTCACCACAATCTCTTCTATACCTAAACACGCATTGACAAAGTTACGCGCCTGTCTCTCACCAGCAATGTCTTCGTTATGCTCAACATTAGCTTTGCTTTCAAAAATAGTTCCAAAGCGGGGCTCATATATTTCAAATGGAAATAAATTGATACCGCCATCTTCTCCTGATAAACTAACGTGTACCTTATCTTCCTTTATATTTGCAGACCACGAACATTCAAACTGCATGCTTGCTCGATTGGCAAATGTCATATAACTAGTAACATGATCATCGACATCAAATTTAGTGTGATCAAATGTTCCCCAATCATTAATTTGATTCGGTTGTTTGCTCAATTGATTATATGTTTTTCCTAGCACTTCATGCGGCACCATATCTTTACCTAATAGCCACAAAGATAAGTCTAACAAGTGGCAACCATAATCGATTAAACTACCGCCACCTTGCAACGCTTTATTGGTAAAAACGCCCCACCCAGGTACTTTACGCCTACGCATCGCTTGTACACGTGCTACTAATGGTTTACCAACCACACCTGCTTCAATTGCTTTTTTAGCAGTCATAGCGACATCTGTGTGACGATAATGATAAGCGACAGTTAATAATTTGTGATTTTTATTAGCCGCTTCAATCATGCGATCACACTCTTCCGTCGTCATTGCCATTGGCTTTTCGCATAAGACATGGACACCATGGTTCAATGCTTCTATAGAAAGATCAGCATGGAATTTATTGGGTGTACAAATGACCACCGCATCAACAAGTTTAAACAGCTCGCTAGGTGTCTCAACTGCCTGAGGTATATTAAAGCGCTTCGCAACATCAATCATCTGCACTGTATTAATATCTTGTACTGCAACTAATGAGACTGTGTCTTTGAGTTTCAGCAATGCTGGAATATGACGGTCTTGTGCAATACCACCAACACCTATCACACCAACTTTTAATTTTGTCATGATGTGCCTCCTTACCGTATGATGTTATTCAAAGTAAATTGCTTTGCCTGATTTTGCAGACTGATAAATCGCTTCAAGAATTTTTGTAACTACCATTGCTTGTTCCGGTTTCACAACTGGTTCAGTATCATTTACAACTGCATCAATCCAAGCTTTTGCTTCTTCTTCAGCTTCATCCACTTCATTACCTTCATAAAAGTCGACGCCTTTGTTTTCCAATTCAACGTGTTTGGTATAAAGTGTGCCCATGTCTTCACCATGAATACGTAGACCATCTTTCATATCAGCACCTGCTTTCGTTCCTGATAATGAACATTTTGCCTCATCCACTTCTAAAGAATTAATCGCCCAAGCGGATTCTAAAATGATCGTCGCTCCATTCTTCATTTTAATAAATCCAAACGCAGAATCTTCAACTGTAAATTCATCTGGATTCCATGAACCCCAAGCGTTTGCCGCATGATGCTGTTTATTTAATTTATGGAATGTTGAACCCATCACTGATTCTGGCTCATAATTATCCATCATCCATAACGTTAAATCTAAAGCGTGTGTACCGATATCGATTAATGGTCCTCCACCTTGAGCTTCTTCGTCTAGAAAGACACCCCATGTTGGTACTGCTCGACGACGAATGGCATGTGCCTTTCCGAAGTAAATGTCTCCTAAGTCGCCACGTTGCGCTGCTTGATGTAAAAATTGACTATCTGGTCTGAAGCGATTTTGATAACCTATTGTTAATTTTTTACCTGTTGATTTAGCTGTATCTATCATTTTTTGAGCTTCTGCTGTCGTTTTAGCCATTGGTTTTTCACACATCACATGTTTACCGGCATGCAACCCTGCTACAGTAATTTCACAATGCGAGTCATTTGGCGTACAAACATGGATAACATCAATCGTGTCATCTTTTAACAATGCTTTGTAATCATCATAAACCTTTGCATTGTCAGTTCCGTATGCTTCTGCCGCACTCGCTGCTTTCGAAATGTCTACGTCACAAAATGCGATCATTTCAACATTTTCAACTTTTTGTAAACTTGGCATGTGCTTGCCATTCGCAATACCACCACACCCAATGATTCCAACTTTAATCGTCATCATAACGTCCTCCTTTTAATCTTTATCGTCATTAGTGGTTCTTTATCAATTCTGCCCCACTCCTAATTTCAAACTAACCTTTTGTCGCACCTGTTGTTAAACCTGATACTAAATAGCGTTGCAAGAACAAGAATACGATTGCTATAGGTACTGCAATCATAATTGCCCCTGCTGCAAACACTGTGAAATTATTTGCATACTTATCATTAATAAAGTTGAACAATCCAACTGCTAATGTGAATTTTTCAGGACTTCTTAATAGTATTTTAGGTAATATAAAGTCCATAAATGGCCCCATAAAATTGAACAAAGCAACAACTGCTAAAATCGGCTTAGCTAATGGAAGCATAATTTGTAAGAAAATACGCATATGCCCTGCACCATCAATTTTGGCAGATTCATCAAGTTCTTTTGGAATCGTATCGAAGTAACCTTTCACTAAAAAGGCATTCATCGGTATTGATCCACCAATATATACCAGTGTTAGTCCAAATAAAGAATCTAATAATCCAATTGTATTTAGCAAAATATAGATTGCGACCATTGCCATTAATACAGGGAACATTTGTAAAATCAAAAATGTAATCAGCCCGTATTTACGACCAACAAAGCGATATCTAGAAAAAGCATATGCTGTTAACGTGACAAATATCACACTAAACAGTGCATTTGCAGATGCTACGATAAGCGTATTTTTATACCAAGTCAGGTATTGACTACTGTCATCGAATAGTAAGAATGCATAATTTTTAAATGTTGCATTGTCTGGTATCATTTTGGCACCATACAAGTTCGTACCTGGATTAAGGGAAATGCCAAATGTCCACAGTAGTGGATATAAAATGATGACAAACATCATCGCTATAAAACTGTAAATACCGATTGCTTTTAATATGTTTTTCTTCTTTGTCATCTTATAAACCTCCCTCATCTTTAAACGTACTTGTACGTCTGAATTGAATAAATGCGACAATAGCAACAATAAATCCAATAATTAATGACACAACTGCACCCATGTTAAAGTTGTTAAACTCAAATGTCAGATTATACACCCAAGATATCAAGATATCTGTACTTCCAGCATTCTGCCCTGACACTGGTGGACCACCTTTATTAAATAGATAAATAAGATTAAAATTATTGAAATTACCTGCATATTGCATAATTAACAATGGCGCTGTGGCGTAAATGACATGTGGAAATGTGATATTTCTAAACTTTTGCCAACTAGACGCACCATCCATATCTGCTGCTTCGTACCAATCTGATGAAATACTTTGCAGTACACCAGTGAACAGTGCAAAGACAAATGGGAAACCAAGCCATACTTGAATGCCGATTAATGCCACTTTTGCCCAAAACGGATCACTTAACCATGCTGGTGCTACACCTAATAAAGGTTGCAAAATATCATTATTTATCGCACCAAATTCATCATTAAATAACGCTACAAATATTAAAATTGTCACAAATGATGGTACAGCCCAAGGTAGGATTAACACAGTACGGATAAATTTCTTACCTTTGACAACAGGGTGATTTACAATAATTGCCAAAAACAGCCCTAATGCAATTTGAAGTGTCGTTGCAACAAGCGTCCATACTAATGTCCAAGTAATAACACTGAAAAATGTTTTACGCCAAACGCCAATTGTGAATAACGTTTTGAAGTTATCTAAACCGACCCATTCTAATGTGTGTCTCGGAGGCGCGTTGTATAAATTGTAATTTGTAAATGCTACTCCAAACATAAATATTAATGGAAATACAACTACAAATATCAATAAGAATGTACCTGGTGAGATTAGTAAGTATGGGAAAGTCTTATCCCATGTTGCAACCATACGTGCCTTCGGATCTTTTATTTCCTCATTGCGATTAAATCGTTCAGCATTACGATATGCATCTAAAATATTAATGACATATAGCATGATTGCAAAAGCAACGAGTAAGATAGAAATAATACCTTGTGCAAGTAAGACACGAGAATCGTCTAACTTAGGTACTGTCCCTAATGTGAACAATCCCCAAAAACCAATATTTAAAAAGCTATAAAATACAGAAATAAAACTGATGAAAAAGATAAAAAATATCGTCCCTTTAATGGGTCTTTTATTATAAAACTGTCCCAAACCAGGTATAACAGATAATAATGCTGCTAATTTAGGGTTACGTTTCGTCATAACTAATCTCCTTTCTTATCATTTTGTGATGGATGAAGAATCTTAATATTTTGCGTTATATCATTCGTCGCCTCATCTAACGCTTGTTTAGGATTCTTACCATTTGAGATAAATATGCTTGCATTGCCCATCGGTTCCCAAACTTGTCGCATTTCAGGAATATTAGGCATCGGTTCAGCATGACGTGCTTGCTTTTCAAACACTTTTAAATTTGGATTAGATGATTTCACGTCAACACGTCCAGTAATTTCGCTCATTTCATCTGTATATTTTTGTAATGTATCTTTACTAGTGATATACAACATTAAATCTTTAGCCCAATACTTATGTTTACTATATTCAGATAAATACCAACCACGTACACCGAGAAATGGTTTCATAGGTTTGCCACCATCTGTAGGTAATGTTGTTACTCCTAAATCTTTACCAAACGTTTCTTGATATTCATTAATGTTCCACGGTCCAGTGACAAATTGTCCTACTTTTCCTTCTTTAAAAAGACCAATCATGACATCATGTGTTGCTGCCTTAGGAAGATACCCTTTGTCGTACCATTTTTGTAATCGTTCAGCATTTTTGACGACATGTTTTGAATTTAGTCCTAGCTGATGAATATCATATTCACTGCCATTTTTCTTGAAAATATAATCATCATTGCCGAATAAAAACGGATAATTAAAATAGAAATTTTTAGCATCAAATAACATACCGTATTGTTTCTTTTTACTATCAGTTAGTTTGGCAGCATTAGCTTCAACTTCTTCTAACGTTTGCGGTGCATTTTTCACTAATTTTTTATTATAGAAAAGTGCGGTTGTTTCTACGATAGCTGGCAATGCTAGTTGCTTATTGTCATAATTCATCGCTTTAAGTGCTTGCTTATTGAAACCTTTCAACTCATCTTTTGATAATTTGATTTCAGCAGCTAAGCCTTGTAGATAGGCACTTCCAGTATTATCATGTGCTAAGAAAAAGATATCTGGACCTTTTCCTACAGGAGCGTCTAGCGAAATATTTTCTAGTTGATCATTTTGACCAATATTTACAAGCTTTACTTTGATGCCAGTTTTTTTAGTATATTGATCCGTAATTTTTTTATAAAACGCCATTTGCTTGTCGCCATCCACCCACATCGTAAGTTGGTTAGGCTTGTCTTTAGAATTATCTTTATTCAATGCTTTATCAATATCTTCTTTCGAACGATTAGGGCCACATGCAGTTACGATTAATAACATTACCACGGCTAACGTGATACATTTTAAAATTTTAGACATGAATACTCCCCCTTAGACGATACGATTTCCTGTTTTTTCATCAAAAAAGTGACACTTATTCATATCAAATGCTAGTGTAATCTTGTCGTTCGCCATCACTTGTGTTCTTGAATCTAATTTAGAAATCAATTCCATTCCTTGGAATGTGCTATGTACCATAATTTCTGAACCTAACAGTTCGGATACAACTACTTCAGATTCAAATTGTGTCTCTGGAGAGGTTTGAATAAATATTGGTTCTTCATGAATGTCTTCAGCTCGAATACCTAAAATAATTTCCTTATCTAAGTAGCCAGCAGCTTTTAACTTTTCAAATTTTTTATTATGTAATTTAAAATGGTGTGTTCCTACCTTCAATCCGTCCATTTCAACTGTAGCATTCAACATATTCATTGCTGGTGAGCCGATAAATTGCGCCACAAATATGCAATTAGGGGCATCATATATTTCTCTAGGTGTGCCGACTTGCATAATGTCGCCATCTTTCAAAACAACAATTCGACTAGCCATCGTCAATGCTTCAGTTTGATCATGTGTAACATAAATTGTCGTAGTATTAAGTCGCTTATGTAATTTCAATATTTCTGTGCGCATTTGTACTCGAAGCTTCGCATCAAGATTCGATAATGGTTCATCCATTAAAAAGACTTTCGCATCCCTAACAATAGCTCTACCTAAAGCAACACGTTGACGCTGTCCACCAGATAACGCTTTTGGTTTACGACCAAGATACTCAGTTAATCCTAATATTTCAGCTGCTTCATTAACTTTTTGTTCAATCTCTTTTTTATTTACTTTACGTAGCTTTAGCCCAAATGCCATATTTTCAAAAACAGTCATATGTGGATATAATGCATAGTTTTGAAATACCATCGCAATATCTCTATTCTTTGGTTCAACATCGTTCATGCGTTCCCCATCAATATAAAAATCTCCAGATGTGATAGACTCTAGTCCAGCAACCATTCGTAATGTTGTTGATTTACCACATCCCGATGGTCCAACAAATACAATGAATTCTTTGTCAGTAATATGTAGATTGAAATCTTTCACTACAGTATTGTTGTTATCATACGTCTTTTTAATATGCTCTAACTTTAGTTCTGCCATGTTATGCCTCCCATACTTTGTTTACAGTTTGATTGTGCAATACACTTTGTGAAAACGTTTGCATAAATACTTACATAAATCATATAGTCACTTATTATTAATGTCAATCATAAATTGTAAACGTTTACATTACTGTCAGAATTAAACTTTTATACAGAAAATTGATATAGCGCACAACTATTTTTGGTGTGGCAATAATGATTTTTTACGTGCGATATTTCACTGCCAATGCTAACAACCTTGTCTTACATTTTAAGTAATATCTAAATCAAACAATTATGCCTTAGCATTTCGATTTTCATTGAAAAAAGCAATCATTGTGTAAGTATCATACTCACACAATGATTGCTTAATTTTTTAGACTGCGGGCACTCTTCTATAGCTACAAATCATATAGGCTACGTTCCCCATCAGGTAACTGATCAATAAACGGTTTAGGATCTTCTGCATATGCATTACCTACGCCACCCTTCATTCTTTGAAAATGTAAATGTGCGCCTGTCGTTTGTTTACCTGTATTGCCTGAATATGCAATAATATCACCTGCTTTGACTCGATCACCTACTTTGACATTATATTTGTCTAAGTGTAGATACCACTGGTGATATTCTCCATTGTCTTCGGCAATCTGTAATACCTTGCCGCCTAATTCATTATTAAAGAAACGTGTTACTTTACCATTCGTCGGCGCTTTAATTGGTGTACCTTTTGGCAATGCAAAATCAATGCCATAATGCTTACCATCAAATGGTGAATGTTGATATTTACCAAAAGTCTCAGTAATCCGACTCCCTCTAAAAAAGTCTTCCCATTTTGAGTGTCCTTGTCCTTTATGATTTTGTGTCAATTTATCGGTATATTGGTTAAACCATTTTTGAATGTCATCTATATAAATAATCGTAAATAATAGTGAAAGAAAAATGATAATTGTTGCCAAAATACGTTTTGGTCGCTTTGTCATAGTGGCATCCATCCTTCATATATTTTGGGTATTAAGTATATATTCTAAATCAACTATTTCATAATTAAATGCACTCATACTTTAGTAGTACTGCCAAATATAGATGAAGAAAATGATGGTAATTTGAATATTTTTATTGATATCAAATTTTATATCTAGTATAATAATTATACTTAAGAAAATAACAGAACCAGAGGAGAATTTTCAAATGGCAAAAGTATTATATATTACAGCACACCCTTTTAATGAACTGGTATCAAATTCTATGGCGGCTGGTAAAGCATTTATCGAAACATATCAACAACAACATCCTGATGATGAAGTGAAACATATTGATTTATTTGAAACTTATATTCCAGTTATTGACAAAGATGTATTAACTGGTTGGGGAAAAATGAGCAATGGCGAAACGTTAACTGATGATGAACAAATGAAAGTTTCAAGATTGAGTGACATTTTAGAAGAATTTTTAAGCGCAGATAAATATGTATTTGTAACGCCGATGTGGAACCTTTCTTTCCCACCTGTAGTCAAAGCATATATTGATGCCATTTCAATTGCAGGTAAAACTTTTAAATATTCTGCTGAAGGACCTCAAGGTTTGTTAACTGACAAAAAAGTATTACACATTCAATCACGTGGTGGATATTATACTGAAGGACCTGCTGCTGATTTTGAAATGGGTGACCGTTATTTAAGAACAATTATGACATTCTTAGGTGTGCCATCATATGAAACAATCATTATTGAAGGACACAATGCTGAACCTCATAAGACTGAAGAAATTAAAGCAACTAGTATTAATAATGCTGAAAAATTAGCAACAACTTTTTAAATTTTTAATTACACTGTGTGACTCCTCAAACGTCACACAGTTTTTAATTGTATGCATTTCCTACTTTTTTATAAATACCTATTATTTCCACACATTTAAAGTTTGATATTCACTTTAATACTGATGTAAATATTTTTAAAATATATTATTATAGTGTTAATTAAGTATTTTAAGAAAAGGTGTGAATGTATGAAAGCACATAAAATTTTCTGGTTAAACTTAGCAGCAATTATTATTATTTCAATTGTAGTCAGTGGCGGTATGTTTTTGGCAATGAAGTGGGAACAAATTCATTTGAAAGATGGTCTAAAAAAAGTACTAAGTACATATCCTATTAAAAACTTAGAAACGCTTTATGAAATTGATGGTCACGATAATCCCCATTATGAAAATAATGATCAAGACACATGGTACATAGAATCCTCTTATTCAGTTGTTGGATCAGATGAGCTTTTTAAAGAAGACCGTATGTTGTTAAAGGTAGATAAGAACACACATAAAATAACTGGTGAATATGACACAACTACAAACGATAGAAAAAATGCTACTGACTCGACATACAAAAGTTATCCAGTAAAAGTAGTTAATAATAAAATCGTTTTCACAAAAGACGTAAAAGATCCCACGCTGAAACAAAAAATCGAAAACAATCAATTTTTGATTCAAAATGGTGATTTAACAAGCATTTTAAATAGCAATGATTTGAAAGTCACACATGATCCTACCACTGATTATTATAATTTATCTGGTAAGTTGTCGAATGATAATCCAAACGTTAAACAATTAAAACGTAGATATAATATTCCCAGAAATGCATCAACAAAGGTGGAATTAAAGGGAATGAGTGATTTAAAAGGCAATAATCATCAAGATCAGAAACTTTATTTTTATTTTTCAAGTCCTGGAAAAAACCAAATTATATACACAGAAAGCCTTACTTATAATAAATTAAGTGAACATTAATACTTATGATATAATTATAGAAATAACCAAATCATTTATTATCGTTTAACATACTAAAATCACACATTATAAAAACGCCTCACATCATTCATTTAATTGTACCGAATCACATCAAGTTAGATTTTAGACTAACTATTGTGGTGTACATCAAAAACGAATTTGTGGGGCGTTTTATATTTTACAAAGGCGACTAGCGTTTCTTATAACAACTTCAACATTACTACACTCAAGCATCACTCTAAAGTTTGAAATCGAACCCTTTCGTTCAACAAAAATCAAAATCCACTTCAAACTATATATCAAATACATAAATTATCTTGTGATACTATCTCGATCATATCTATAGTATGCATTTATGTTTGCTTTCACTGAATGATACGTTTCATCAGTTAAGTATAAACTGTCATCCTTTAAGGTAACTTGATAACCTTTCTTCCGTGCCAACCAGGCAATATCTATATAATTTTTTCCGGCGATTTCATAACTTCTTAAATCTTCAATATGCACACTAACTTCAGGGAAAATGATTCTAATAACACTTTCATCAACCCAATATTTGTCATACATCCACCGCACTTGTTCAGCATATAATGGCAACTGCATATCATTGAAATATACTCGATGGGTGTCATTATCGTATATTTTCGGACTAGGTAATGGTTCTTTTCTAATTGATAATACATCGCCACCTATCACTGTGCCTTCTCTCGTATCATCAGCACCTCCCGACGCGTCACGTGTATTCAAGTCAACCTGTAGTCCATGTACATCTCCAATATAGGCATCTGGTTTATGTTCCATTGCATGTCCACGTGCAATCAATGCTAATATTGTAGATTGTGAAAATTGAGGCTCCCATTCAATGCGATTAGGATGGCTACTATAAACTCTAGGTTCATCTATAGCCTGCTGAATATCCATGCCAAACACTAATACATTGATTAATGTTTGCGCAACACTAGCAATGATACTTATGGCACCAGGTGCACCTACTGTTAATATCGGCTTCCCGTGATACATCACAATCGTTGGAGCCATGTTACTTAGTGGTCGTTTATATGGTGCAATTTCATTAATACCACCATCTACTACATCAAAGCCATCCATTGTCGTATTCAATAACACACCGTAGCCTGGAATCGTAATACCTGAACCATAAATCATACCAATTGATGTCGTAAATGAAGCAATATTACCTTCCTTATCAATCACACAAAAATGAGTTGTTTTGGTATGATTTTCTTCAACATCTGTATGACTAATGCAATCAGACACAACACCATGCTCTATATCAATATTTGCTTTATTGCTATCAATGAGCGTACTGCGTGCTTTTAAATAATCGTCATCAATTAATGACTGTACAGGCACCTCATGAAAATTATCATCCGCCAAGTATTGCGCACGATCACTATATGCTAAATGCATCGCTTGTATCAAATGATGCAAGTAATCAACAGATCTTGGACCCATAGATGGTAAATCGACATGTTCTAATAACTTCAATATTTGAATTACCGTGATACCGCCAGAACTAGATGGTCCCATTGAATAAATGTCATAGTCTTTAAATGTTGCACTGATTGGCGCTTTAATCTGAATGTCATATTTGGCTAGATCCTCTAAAGTGATTGTCCCACCACATGCTTTGACAACATTGACTAATTGTTTCGCAATGTCACCTTTATAAAATGCATTAAACCCTTGTTCTCTTAATATTTGAAATGTCTTACCTAATTCGGGTTGTACAATCCAATCACCTTCACGCCAATATTGATTTTCATGCGTAAATACTTGCGCCGTTTCGTGATACTTTGTCAATCGTGCGTGTTGCTGGCGCGAATATTTTTCAGTAGCCCAATTGGCTGAATGACCTTCAATGGCTAGTTCAATTGCAGGATTAATTAAATCTTCCAATGACAATTTAGCATAACGCTTGTGAATATAATCAAACAGCTTTGGAATTGCTGGCACAGCGACAGTTTTACCATGTGTAGTCATATCAAAAAATGATTTATATTCGCCTGAATCATCTAGATAAAATTGTTTGTCTACATGTGCAGGGGCTGTCTCACGCGCATCAAACGCAGTTATACTGCCAGTACTTTGCTCATAATATAACAAGTACCCGCCACCACCAATACCTGATGCAAATGGTTCTACCACATTCAATGCCAGTTGAATTGCAATCACTGCATCCATGGCGTTGCCACCTTGATCTAATACATCCTTACCAATTTTAGCCGCAAGAGGATGTGATACGGAAATTAACCCTTCTTTAGATGTTTTTGTCTGTTTGTCATTTAAGTTAATGACCATTCTATATCCTCCTACTTTCTGTTAAATATTTAAAACATTATTGATTAATGGCTTTTTCTACTTTTTCTAAATCTTGACGTTGCTCGTTACCAGTATCGACAAGTGGTGTAATCGGTGATGCAATTTTAAATTTATCGCCACGATAAAACTTAATAAATTGATCCTGATTTATCGCATTAACTACTGCTTGTCTCAAGTTTGGATGCGTCTTAAATATACCTTTTTTAATATTTAGCATTAAAAAGACTGATTTGCGTCCATTTTTGCGAATAATGCTTAAATTTTTATCCGACTTAATTAAATCAAAATGTTTTTGATTCACATCTGCCAACATATCAATTGAATGATTTCTAAGTTCTGACAATGCATTATTCGGGTCACCATTAAACTTCAATGTAATATTTTTAATTTTAGCTGGTCCATAACTACCTTTTTCTGTTTCGTTGAATCCTGGATTACGTTGAAACGTTGCTTGATATGCATTTTTCTGTGTCATAATGTATGCACCACTTGCATAAAGCGCATTTTTTCCATCTGAATTTGCAGGAATTGTACTGCTATCCCCATATCCTTTTGGATATTCTTGATTTACTTGATTAACAAATTTTTTAGATAAAATGCCTGCCGAAGAGTGTGTTAAGTAATTTACCTCTCGAGGCATCGATTGATCTGTCGTAATTTTAACAATTTGATAAATACCGTCTTTATTATTTACTTTTTGACCATCTGTCGTTAACGATTTGACGTTATACGCTTTAATCAACTTATCATAGATTGATTTATCGTCCTTGTCTTTCTCTTTACGCAACTGATCGATGTCCTCATCTTTTAATATCTTGATGTCATTTATATGTTTGTGCATATTGTAAGTATTATTGTTAGGCACAGACTTTTTATCACGTGCTCTATCTAAAGAAAACTTAACATCTTCAGCCGATACACGCTCTCCAGTATTACGTGCTTGTCCATTGACCACTTTCGCAAAATAATCATCATCTCTTAACAAGAAATAAAACGCTTTATTGTCCTTATTCACAGCATAATCACGACTTAACGAACCTTTCGTTGTTAAGTGATCATTTTCATCTAATAATAATAACCTTGTGTACATATTCATATTAATTGAATATACTGACGGCGCAATTGAACGTATTGGATCCAATGTAGGAATTTCACCATCTTGTTGTGTCATCACAAGTGGCCGCGTATCTCGTTCTCTACTATTGTTGTAATCAAATTGTTGCCATATTAATGCACGTGAATTTGGCAATCCAACACTATTTTTATCTAACACTTTATTGTCATATACTAAATTCTTTTTTGATCCATATAATGGCGCCATATACCCTTTATCAAATACAACTTCATCTTCAATTTGCTTATATGTTTGTTTAACATCTGCTTCATTTTGAGTAGAAGCTTTATTTAACAACTGGTCTACATGTTTATCTTTCAATAAACTATTTGATCCTGTAGAACTAAATAATGCCGTCATAGCATAGTTCGGGTCACCAAAAACTGTCATCCAGTCATCGATTTGGATATCATAATTGCCGGCTTGACGTTGTGTACGATAGCTACCATAATCTGGTTGGATATTCATCTTCACGTTAAATCCTGCATTTTCCAATTGATCTTTGACGATATTCATATCATTTTCATAACTTGCTTGTCCTAGGAAATGTATTGTTGGTCGCTCGCCTTTCACTTCAACTTTCGATGACTTTTGAGCCACTTCTGATTTCGTAGGGACACCACAACCACTTAATACCAACGCTAAAACTATAATTGCGATACTAATGATTTTCTTCACATCTATCCCTACCTTTTTAATGAATTCTTGGATCTAGTGCATCACGCACTGCATCACCTATAAAATTAAATGCTAAAACGACGAACATAATACAAACACCAGGTACAATAGCTAAATTACTGTGCGTTTCCAAGTAGTTACTACCGGTACGTAAAATGTTGCCCCATTCAGCTACATCAGGTGCAACACCAAGTCCTAGGAAACTTAAACTACTTGTTGTTAATACAACCACACCTATATTTAATGAAAAACGTACAATCATAGGCGCAATCGCATTCGGTAAAATATAACGCCATATGATATTCCAAGTGTTTTCACCAGTGATACGCGCTGCATCTACATATTCCATGCGTTTAATTTCTAAAACACTGGCACGCATTGTCCGTGCAAATGATGGTATATTACCGATACTTAAAGCAATAATTAAATTGGGAATACTTGCTCCAAATGATGCAATAATTGCCACCGCTAACAATAATGATGGAATTGCAAACACTACATCTAAAATTCGCATTATTAAATTATCAATATGATTAAAATAACCTGCGATAGTGCCTAGTAACACACCAAAAATAACTGCAATAACTACTGAAATAATTGAAATTGAAAATGTCAGCTTCGTTCCGACAACTACGCGTGTAAATAAGTCTCTACCGAAATCATCAGTACCAAACGGATAGGCTAGACTCGGTCCATGTAACAGTGCATTGAACTGATTTTTAGTAGCCAATGTCGTATCAAATGTAAATTGTGACACAATTGATAATGTCAGCATGTAGACTAAAATAAGTAACCCGATAATCGCAATACGATGTCTAGTAGTTTTTCGTATAAACGATTCCCAGCCGTTATAACTATGTATTTGCGATGTACGTTCATAACGTCTAATACTTACAAACATTAATAATGTAAATACGTTGCCTGTTAATGTCATCAATAATAACAACACTTCGACAATACGTCGCCATAGGTCATGATGCTTCCATGTTTGTTCCGTTGTTAAGATGATAATTAAAATGATAGTTAAAACGATTAGCAATGTTTCAGCAATATAGAACGTATCGGCCACATAACCTTTAAAAAGATTTAATGCACTCGTTAATATAACTAAAATATAAGTTGCAATAGCATAACTTGCGAATAGTTTTAAGGAAGCTATCTTTGTTGTAAGTTTTACCATATGCCTCACTTCCTTTCGTTAATTTCACTACGTAATTTTGGATCGATTAAAGCATAAAATATATCAATAATTAAGTTTGCTAAAGATATTACAATTGATATATATACGACCCCACCCATGACTGCTGGGATATCAGGTATTAGTTGTTTTTGGACGATATAACGACCGATACCATTAATGTTAAATACTTGTTCCGTCACTGCTGAACCGCCTAGTAACTCTGCCACTAGAAGACCAACTAGCGTTACAATTGGAATAATGGCATTTTTCAAAATATGTTTAATAACTACTTGTGTCGTCGATAATCCTTTTGCATAAGCAGTTAAAACATAATCACTGCGCATTACTTCAAGTACAGAAGACCTTGTCATACGCGTGATAGAAGCAGCAATACTTGTTCCAATGACAAGTACAGGTAAAATCAACGATATTGGATGTTCTGGCATATAAGATGGTGGCAAAATATCCAATTTCAATGAGAACGCTAAAATGAATAATAGCCCTTGCCAGAAACTTGGAATAGATAAACCAATTAATGCAATTATCATTAACGTGATATCAAGCCAACTATTTCGCTTCATCGCACTGATAATTCCAATTGGTATCGCAATAATTAATGCCACAATTAGCGCTAATACTGCGACAATTATTGTAATTGGAATTCTTTCGCCAACTGCTTTAGTCACAACCTCATTCCCTTTGTAAGTCGTACCTAAGTCAAAAGTAAAAACACCCTTGATGGTATCCCACAATTGAATAAAATAAGGTTCGTTAAGATGATGTAATACATTGAATTGATGTATCTGTGCCTTTGTTGCATTTTGTCCCAGTATGCTATAAGCCGCATCAAGCGGTGAAAAATACAGAATGGTAAACACACTGACAATAACACCAATGATGACAATCACAGCCATGACAATTCGCTCAAAAATATATCTAACTAATGGCTGTAAATAAATAGTCAATAAGATGAACATCGGCAAGGCCAATATCACTTTGATAATGATGAACTTATGAAATAATACATTTTCAAAGTATGTTGAAAAATGTGCTTGTTCAATATTCTTTGAATTCGTATTAGAACTTTGTGCCTTGAATATTTTTAATGCTTCTTTATGTATTTGTGTGGATAACTTTTGCTGCGATAAATATTTATATTTTTGATGTAACGCCTGTTCGATTTCTGAAATTTCAGAATTATTAGCGTAAAAATTTTTCCTCTTAGCAGAAAAGAAAAACTTTATCACTGCATATAAAAATATTGGCAAGCTTAATACCGATAATACAAACTTGTAAAATGCCTTGTGATACAACGACTTAAAAGATTCTAAATAAGTAATTATGATAATCACTCCTTGTAAAATAATCTTGAGTAGATTACTATGATATACAAAAGTATAGAATAAATTTACACATTTGTGAATAGGGAGGCACAACATCATGTCAAATTTATTAGAAGTCAACAGTCTGAATGTACAATTCAATTATGATGAAACTACAGTTCAAGCGGTAAAAAACGTCTCTTTCGAATTACGAAAAAAACATATCCTAGGTATTGTTGGTGAATCAGGATCAGGAAAAAGTATTACTGCTAAATCTATTTTAGGGCTACTACCAGATTATCCAGATCACACATTAACAGGAGAAATTATTTTTAATGGGCAATCGTTAACTAATTTATCAACTTCAGCGTTACAACAAATTCGAGGCAAGGATATTTCAATGATTTTTCAAGATCCACTCTCTTCGTTGAATCCAAGATTAACGATTGGCAAACAAATTACAGAAGTACTATTTCAACATAAACGTGTATCTAAATCTGAAGCAAAGTCGATGACAATAGACATTTTAGAAAAAGTAGGTATAAAACATGCAACTCGACAATTTGATGCTTATCCACATGAACTTTCTGGTGGTATGCGTCAACGTGTCATGATAGCAATGGCATTGATTTTAAAGCCACAAATTTTAATCGCAGATGAACCAACAACGGCATTAGATGCCAGTACACAAAATCAATTACTGCAGTTAATGAAGTCCCTTTATGAGTACACAGAAACATCTATTATTTTTATCACTCACGATTTAGGCGCTGTGTATCAATTTTGCGACGATGTGATTGTAATGAAAGATGGAAGTGTCGTTGAAAGTGGCACGGTTGAAAGTATTTTTAAATCGCCACAACATACCTATACGAAACGCTTAATAGATGCGATTCCAGATATTCATCAAACGCGTCCGCCAAGACCGTTAAACAATGATATTTTATTAAAATTCGATCGCGTGAGCGTGGATTACAAGTTACCAAGTGGCAGCCTATACCGAGCAGTTAATGATATTAACTTGGCTATTAGAAAAGGCGAAACATTAGGCATTGTCGGTGAGTCAGGGTCAGGGAAATCGACATTAGCTAAGACGGTCGTCGGTCTAAAGGAAGTGTCAGAAGGCTTTATTTGGTATAACGAATTACCATTAAGTTTATTTAAAGATGATGAATTGAAAGCTTTACGACAAGAGATACAAATGATTTTCCAAGATCCATTCGCATCTATTAATCCAAGATTTAAAGTCATTGATGTGATTAAACGACCACTAATCATTCACGGGAAAGTCAAAGATAATGATGATATTATTGAAATTATCGTATCGTTGTTAGAAAAAGTTGGCCTAGATCAAAGTTTCTTATATCGCTATCCACACGAATTATCTGGTGGGCAACGCCAGCGTGTAAGTATCGCGAGAGCACTTGCTGTAGAATCTAAAGTGATTGTTTGCGACGAGGCAGTGTCCGCTTTAGACGTTTCAATTCAAAAAGATATCATCGAGTTATTAAAACAATTACAGTTAGACTTCGGCATTACTTATTTATTCATCACACATGACATGGGTGTTATCAATGAAATATGTGATCGCGTTGCAGTTATGAAAAATGGCGAAATCGTTGAACTTAATAACACAGAAGATATTATCAAACATCCGCAGTCAGACTATGCAAAGCAACTTATTTCAGAAGTAGCAGTTATTGCTAAATAAAAGTCATGCGTTGTGTAACTTTATCACTGTATGGTCTGGAATAAATCAGGCAATCTCTGATGTGTTATGTTAGATGACTTTGTCATACTAACTATATTGTGTTAAGTTAGGGCTCGGCACCATATCAAGTTTTAGGTGCTTTGCCATGATTTAAGAGTCACCCCCATACTTTGGGCATTTTGACGCCAGAATAAATCCCCCGCTACTATGTGAAGTGCGGGGGATTATTTATATTTTATTAGAATATTCAGATTTTTGAGTGTGTCAACTTAGCTTAGTCAATGTATATTTAACATCACTTACTCTTTTTCTTTCATAATTAACACATTCAAATAAACTTTGATCAAAAAACACAAAGTTAAAAGTACCATCTTGCAATATGCTCTCATACATTATCCCGTCATATTTAAGGCTTCGAATATAATCAGCTAAATATTGAAATGGCAAATAATCTATTCCTTGTTCATCGCTTGGATTTGTTATTCCTTTATGAATCTTTTTTAATGTTTGGTAATTTACAAAATACTTTCTAAATCCATCATCGCCAGCTTTGATTGCATTACTAGTTAAATTAGTTAAATTCGCAATTTTCAATTTCTCTTTTGTAACGTTTTTTTGTAACTTAACCTTACCTATATAAATAATGTCATTATGCTTAGGTTTAACTTCTTCTATACTGACCTGTTCTTTTGTACTAAGGTATAATACGCTTATCCATTTAGAATTCAATCTTCCTGCCGTTGCAAATCCCTTTGGTGGTGACATTAGTTCACTTTTCTCTGTAATGAACTTAACTATTCTAGATCTATATAATGGTTCAAATCTTTCTCTAAATTCCTCAATACTATAGTAATTAGTAGTGATATCGAGAAAGAACGCTAAATTCTCTAAATTAATCATATTATTATGAAATCTATTGTTATACTTCAAGCTCTCACAAAATCCATCCCAGTCATTATTTGCTACAATTAGATTTTCATTTGTATATTTTTTATCGTTTATGATTTTAGCGCCTACTAAATCTTCCAACACTCGTCTATCTAAATTTTCATCATCTTTAAAAAGTTCATTTAAAATACAACTTATTTGAGCTTCCTCAACTTTAAATATACTCCAGTCGTCTTTTAATGCTATTTCAATCTTTTTACCTTCTTTTGGGCTAAAAGTATCTGGTAAATTTATACTAATATCATATAATTCTAATGCTGGTCTTAAATAATCTCTAATAAGTTCTAATTTATCTTTGTCCTTAGTCGTATCAAATATTTTAACACCAAGATGATTGTTATCAATATCACAATTGTCAATTTTGCTATTATCATTTGCAATGATTTCTACGATTTCAGTATTATTAAAACATTTTTCACATATTTTCATTTTGAGACTCCAAGTATCTATTCATAATTTCTAGATGATGCATGATAGATAACCTTTTAATTAAACCTAAGCCTGGATACTTATTATTTTCATTTAATTCTTCAAATTGTCCAAGCGCATAAGATCTATTTTTAATATCTAAGTTTTTTGACCATGTTACTAATTTATCTACAGCCTCAAAAAACTTTTTACCTGGATTTGATCTATCATTATTAGAATCAGAGACAAAATGCTTAACTCTTAGCTCATTAGCCTCATCAAAATAGACAATATGTATCGCAATAGCTAATGGCGAAAAGCCACCGTCTACATATTCTCCACCTATAACAGAATAGTCTGAAAATGCTACGTATCCATCTTCCTTATAATAAAGGTGATCGTCGCTATAAAACTCGTCATCATTATCTAAATAATCAACATTACGACTTAGTTTATTAAAAGGATCCATAATGATGCCTTTGTTTGGAATATTACGCAATTTACGTTTAATGTGTCTATCATCTGGTATAAAAACCATTTCAAGTTTATTTTTATCTCCAAACATTTCCCAGTCATCTACACTTGTTAAAATAGCTAAACTATTACTTGAAAATTGCTGTTTCAACCTATCATTGCCTTCATCAGAAGGACCCAAGTAAGCTTTTTGAATAACACTTTTGTTTTTTGTTATTATTTCAGTTAAATGTTCAACAGTTTCGTTACTAATCTCTTCTTCAGTTAACTTTGAATTTACTACTAAATTTATAGAGAATGCTTTTTCACCACAGTATTGCAAAGTATTTTTAAATGTGGTTGTATATTTAATTGGTTCAATTATAGGTTGAATACAATCACCAATCAAACCTTTCTCTAACAATTCTTTAATTGCAAATAGTTCATTTTGTTTCCCACGCAAATAAGGATAATACATATTAATCCTCCTTAAGAAAATGATATAGTTTATTTTTATCTTTCTTTGTCATTTTTGCGAAATATAACAAGAACTTAATTTCAGTCGGAGCTGCTAAAAATTCATCTTTGTATTCTTTCATGTTGCCTCTTTTTTTCAACTCAGAAATCATATTGTTATGCAGTTTCGTCATTGGTATTTCTTTAAACACGTCAAATAACACATCATACTCTGTGAAATCATTATAAGTTGGTACATCCATATGATTTTGTGCAATAACTCTTTTTCTTTCTTCTTTTCGTAAAAAGTTGTACATCGCTTTCGTGTTTAAGAGACTATTGTTTTCTTTAGGTTTTTGAACTTCACTCAGTGTATTTCTAGTTGTTAACACTAAAATTCCAACTGTTGTATCTTTGTATCTAGCCATAACTTTATTCAGATGTTTGTTATTTGTAATGACTACGACATAATTAAACACTTCATAATAATCATTAATTTGATTATCTAATCTATCCAACTTATCTAATTCTGTTTTAATCTCATAGACAACGCCTTTGCCGTTTAACAATATAAAATCAGCAATACTTTTCCCTATGGGCATCTCAGAAAGTGCAGTAGTTGTATTAACAGAATGTCGTCCTAGAAGGAGTTTATTAAGCATTGTGTTTTTGTAAAAATATTCGTTACGATAAGACTTTTTAAGATAGTTATATAAAGACTTCATTTTCTGTATTACATTGATATTTTTAGGTCCCTGTATATAAAAATCATATGCCTCATCAACAACATCACTTTTATTTTTGATTGCAATTTGATGTAATATCTTTTGACTAAAAACACGATTAATCATATTTCTATTATCCATAGCTACGCACCTCCTTCAACATACATTTAATACTTATCCTGTTAATATTATAAACTATTTTAAATGCCTATAGACATTATTTCTATACACATACGATGATAAAATTTTATTGAAACCAAGTGATGATTGCAAAATAAATGAGCCTTTTCTAATGAAATAATTATGCCCCCTACACTAATCTAGCGAGGGGGCTGAATCATTACACACCGTATTTTTCAGTTGTTTCTGCCACGAAAGATTCAATGGCTTTTCTTGCTTTACGTTTTTCTTTTAATGGCAAATCACCAATCATTTTTTTAAGGTGATGTGGGTTTACAACACCACTATACTGATAGTCATTTGAAATTGTTTTTAGGGCTTGTTCATCGATAGATCTCTCTCCAGCAAATCCTTTGAACTCCGCTTCTTTTTTAATACTTTCGAAATTAACATATTCTTGATCGATATCATCATCCTTATTTAAAGAAGGTACAACATTGTCGATGAATTCTCTAATTAGATCTCGTTTTAACCTCAATGTCGGATCATCTGCATGATCTAAAATGCGTCTAATTTGTTCTTGGTTACGACGTTGTTCCGCTTTGTCTTCAAGATCAATTTGTCTCAATATATTCATAATATAATTCACATTAATCGTATCATTACGCATCATTTCTATTTCGAAATCAATATCATTTAAAATGGATACTTTATTTTTCTCAGCCGTCGCTCTTTTTACTTGATCGTACACAGCTAAATATTTACTTTTATAGTCTTCATTCTCTTGTTCATCCATTCCAATTTCATCAATTGTAAACTCAAACTCGTCAAATGCTTTTAAACGTAATATTATTTTAGCTAATAAACGATAAGCTTCAACAAAGCGCTTTAGCTCTTCTTCATCTTGAATGTCATCAACCATGTGTGGTGTCGGCACAATCATTTTAAGCTCACGATAAGCGTCCATAAATTCTTTTTTATACTCTTCATAACTACGCATTAAAATTGTATCCGTATCATTTGTTTGTGAGAATACTCTCAGTGCATCGTCTGTCTCTTTTTTCAAGTCACGATAGTTTACAATTTTACCAAATGGCTTTGATTCTTTTTCAACCCTATTTGTACGTGAATACGCTTGAATTAAATCATGATACATTAAATTCTTATCAACATATAAAGTGTTCAGTACTTTACTATCAAAACCAGTTAAGAACATATTAACAACGATTAAGATATCAATTTTACTATCTTTAACGCCCTTTTTAACGTTTTTTGAAATATGATTAAAATACTCATTAGTTGTGTCTGTTGAAAAATTCGTCTCGAACTTTTTATTATAATCGCTAATCATTATCTCTAATTTTTCACGTGAATGATATGGCACTTCACCATCACGATCATCTTCATTAGGTTTAAACGTAAATATACCAGCTACCGTTAATGGTTGTTCCAACTTTTTGTTAAGTCGCTTAAATGTCTCATAATATTTAATAAGCGCGTGAATACTTTGGACTGTAAATATACTTGAATATTGACGATTACGTGTATATTTATCATGATTATTGATGATATGTCGTGTTACTAATTCCACACGTTTATCCGCTAACCATACTTCTTCCGTATCAATTGCTTCAACCATGCTGTTATCTTCTGCTTTTAAAGCTTTATTTTTAAAAGTATTAATATAGTCAACTGAGAAACCAAGTACATTACCATCATGAATGGCATCTCTAATTAAATACGTATGTAAGCATCTACCGAAAATATCTGCAGTTGTTCTACCATCTTGACTACTATTTTCTGGAAAACGTGGCGTACCAGTGAACCCAAAGTATTGGGCATTTTTGAAATGTTGTTTAACTAGACGATGCATGTCACCAAATTGACTGCGATGACACTCATCAATAATAAATACAACTTTATTCGTTTTATACTGTTCTAATAAATGGGCATTACCTTGAATCGCTTTAGCCATTTTTTGAATCGTCGTTACAATAAGTGGCAAACTTTTATCATTTAGTTGGCGTACCAGTTGCGAGGTATTAAAAGTTTTGTCTACAGCACCCTTAGCAAATTTATTAAATTCCTCTTCTGTTTGACTATCCAAGTCTTTGCGGTCAACCAAAAAGATAACTTTCTTAATGTCATCTTGCTGTGATAAAATCTGACTCGCTTTAAAAGAAGTCAACGTCTTACCACTTCCAGTTGTATGCCAAATATATCCATTATTCCCTGTCTCAGTCGCTTGTTGAATTAGTGCTTCTACCGCATACACTTGATACGGGCGCATTGCCATCAGTATTCTATCTGTTTCATTAATAATCATATAGCGCGATATCATCTTAGCTAATTGACAAGGTCTCATAAATGACTCAGCAAACGATTGTAATGTATTGATTCGGTTATTCTGTTTATCACTCCAATAAAACATGTGACTCTTCAATAGTTCGCTATCATTATTAGAAAAGTATCGCGTTTCAACACCATTACTAATGATAAACATTTGTATGTAGCGGAATAAGCCTGTGTAATTTTGTTTACGGTAACGTTTTACTTGGTTAAACGCCTCATTAATATCAATGCCTCGACGTTTCAATTCAACTTGGACAAGGGGTAGTCCATTGATTAATATCGTTACATCATAACGTGCTTTATATGTATCCTCGACAGATACTTGATTCGTCACTTGAAACTTATTTTTACACCAACTTTTCGTATCTAAAAACGACAAATAAATCTCAGACTCATCATCACGTCTAAGTGGTAATTTATCACGTAAAATACGGGCACTCTCGAAAATACTTTTCCCATCAATCATCGTTAACAGACGTTGAAATTCTTTATCTGTTAAGGGATTGCCTTCTAATTTGTCCGCATGACGCTCATTTAAAATCGTTCTAAAATTATCAAGCAATTGCTTATTATCACGTATCGTTACTCTTTCGTAACCCAATTGTTCAAGTTGATTCATCATTTCATTTTCTAATGCGTATTCACTTTGGTATGCCATTCATATCCCCTTCCATACACTTTCTATTGCTCTAAATATATCATAAACTTTAATGAAAAATGTTTGTTTTTTATCTTCAAACGTAAATTTATTCTAATTTTATTGTCTTATCTTTTAATATTTGTCTTTGAGGTAAGTCGTATACTAAAAACACCAACACACACTATCCTTTATATTTTTATACTTCTATGCCAGAGTTCAACTTTTGAATATATTGTGTCCTCAATTGTTTGTTCTCTGTATATATTTTATTGAATATGATTGATTGAAAAACAAAAGTGAAAATGTACATCACAATTGGAATAAAAGCATTATAAATGCCATTATCAAAATAGGATAAAGAAAAAATAAATAAAGTGAACACTATCGGCATTGTAAAACGACATAAAATAATAGACCAATTATTTATAAAAAGCCAACTTCTTATTAAGTTTTTTCTATTCAGCGTAATGATATGGAATATTTTGTCGTTTTTATTTTGATAAAAACTTTCAACTTTTTCATAGTGTCCATATATGGTTTGATTTAGGTTAATTATTTTGTAGTTTGATCCAGGTTCGTAAAGGTCATTATTGCCAACTTTAAAACAATCTTTAATTAATGTACTTTCTTTGTTTACAACAAACCTATAGGGATGTATGTAATCACAATTTTCACACATTTTATATAATTGAAATCTATTAACAATCGCTAAATAATTTCTGTAAGTTGAAATAGCTATAAATAAGATTAATCCATAACTTATGCCTATTAATGAAAACCATATTGTATTAATAAATTCACTATGAGGTCTTTCTAGCAGTTTAATATATATTTTATAATTCAAAAATCCTAAAAGAAAATACATTGGTAACACTGTGCCAATCATAATAATTGCCCTATCGAATATTCTATATTTATTTTCAGTATTAATGATTTTTGAATACCAACTTTTTAACTCAGGAAATATTACAGACGTGAAAATTGTTAGCGATAAAGTAACCATTATCTTATTGTTTTCTTTTACAAAATTAATCATCTCGTTAAGTTCCAAATTAATTCCCCCTTAATAACAGCATTTAATTTCCATCTATGAAAAAAGCAAAGCTCAAATCTGAACTTTGCTTTAATTTGTCACGCCTTTATCATTTTCAAAATAGCCTCTATGCCAGTTTTACAAACTTGTAGCAACAATTTTTCATCAAGCAACTGAATCACATCAAAAACTTCAATTGTTTACGTTGCAACTAACTTTATATTAGAACGCGCACAATATCTAATGTTTAAAATCTATCGTCGCAAGATGCTTCCTGTAATTATCAAGTGCCATTTTCGATTGGGTTATACAATCTAGAATCGCATGATAATTTAATGCTACAAATCGATAGTACAATATATCTACCGTGAATAACTGTGCAAATAGTGACGTTGTAGCCGCCATACGCATTTCATTTTCATCAGTTCTGCCATAAATCAATGCATAGTCTGCAATTTGAGCCACTGGATTATTAGCTGTACTAGATATAGTTATGATGGGAATACTGTAATGTGTGGCCACCTGTGCAATTGACTGCAATTCACTATGACTACCTTGATTCGTCACAAAAATCATGCAATCTCTATCATCATGCGTCGCAAATGTTGACACAAGTAAATGCGTTTCATGTAATAACCTGACATTTAAGCCAATACGAGATAACTTTTGAAAAAGATCACCAATAGTCAAACTCGATGCGCCAAATCCAAATAAAAATATTGTCCTGGCATTTTTCAACACATCACAAATTGCATCAATTTGCGCATCCATAATATTAGTAGCTACAAATCGCATCGTATTCGTTGCTCTAGCAATCATTTTATTTTTCAAAGTTTCTACAGGTTCATTTTCAATCAATTCCAAATGTGGATTGGTTGCAATATCTTCGGGTAAGTATCGAGATATCGCAATCTTTAGCTCTTGAAAACCTTGATGTGTCATTTTCCGACTAAATCTAACAATTGATGCTGTACTAACATTCGTAACATCTGCCAAATCATTCACAGTCATATCAATGATTTTATGTGGATTCTTTAAAATGTAATCAGCGATTATCTTTTCTGTCTTCGTAAAATCACTCAACTGCTTATCAATGCGATATAAAATATTTGTCATCATTAATCACCCAACAAATCTGTCTGTCGCATCGCCTTTGTCGTTCCAAATAAATATGTACAAACGAATCCACCAGCATACGCAGCAAGTAACCCTGCAATATAACCTAAATACATATTATCTGAGATTAATGGTAATAGTGACACACCACTTGGGCCTATTGCTTTGGCACCAATATGTCCAATTCCACCTATTACAGCACCACCAATACCACCGCCAATACAAGCAGTTAAGAAAGGTCGACCTAATGGCAAAGTCACACCATAGATTAATGGTTCTCCAATACCTAGGAAACCAACTGGCAATGCACCTTTTAAAGTATTACGTAATGTTGTGTTGCGTTTACATCTTACCCAAAGTGCTAATGC